>JAEZHF010000002.1 GCA_023416745.1 Bacillota bacterium | reverse complement strand
TGATTGTTATTAGAACATTTATGAATGGATTACCTGATAGTCTAGTTGAGTCAGCCCAAGTAGATGGAGCAGGACATTTCACAATTTTTATGAAGATTATTTTACCATTGTGTAAGCCAGTACTTGCAACAGTTGCATTATTTATTGCAGTATGGCAATGGAACTCATGGTTTGATGCAATGCTTTATAACCGTACAGCATCTAATCTTACAACATTGCAGTATGAGTTAATGAAACTACTATCTTCTGTAATGAATCAAGGAAGTAATGCTGAGGCAATGAAGAATGCCGGTAATACAGTATCTCCATTAACAATGCGTGCAGCAACCACCGTTATTACGGCTCTCCCAATCGTATGTTTATATCCATTCTTGCAAAGATACTTTGTAACAGGGTTAACCATTGGAGGCGTAAAAGAATAATGGAACCTATTAAAAAAGACAATTATCCTAATTTATTTGAAGCATTAGGCTATGATAAAGGATTAATAGAAGATAGGCTTAATGAGATCATTAATACTATTTTTTATGGATCTGAGGAGGAGAAACTCTACCATTCGGTAGAAGAGGATATGGGATATATCCTAGATACTGGGAATATAGATGTACGTACAGAAGGAATGTCTTATGGCATGATGATCTGTGTACAAAGAGATATGCAAAAAGAATTTAATTGTCTATGGAAATGGACAAAAACTTATATGTGGCATAGTGAAGGAGACAATAAAGGCTATTTTGCGTGGTCTGTTTCTTCAGAAGGGGAAAAGAATTTTGAAGGCTCGGCTCCAGATGGAGAGGAATATTTTGCAATGGCCCTATTTTTTGCAGCACATAGATGGGGGGATGGAGTAGGTATATTTAACTACACGAAAGAAGCGCAGAACCTTCTTCATGAATGTGTCCATAAGGGTGAAGATGGGAGAGGAAACCCTATGTGGGAGCCTACCAATAAGCTGATTAAGTTTGTCCCAGAACTTGATTTTACAGATCCATCTTATCATCTACCACATTTTTATGAACTATTTGCTTTATGGGCTAATGAAGAAGATAGAGACTTTTGGAAGGAAGCAGCTAGAGCTAGTAGAGAATTTCTAAAAAAAGCTTGTCATCCTGAAACAGGATTAGCACCTGAATATAGTAATTATGATGGAAGACCAAGATACGAAGAAGGACATGGGCATTATTATAGTGACTCTTATCGCGTAATTGCTAATATTGGACTTGATTACGCTTGGTTTGGTAAAAGTGAATGGGAAAGTGAATGTGCAGACAAAATTCAAAAGTTCTTCTGTGAGACAGTAAAGGATCATGCAGCCAGTGTTTATGAAATCGATGGCACCATTATAGATGAGCCAGCTTTACATCCAGTGGCCATTATAGCTACTAATGCCATGGGTTCTTTAGCTGCCAAGGGGAAATATAGTGAACGATGTGTTCAAAAGTTTTGGGAAACACCACTCCGAACTGGTGACAGAAGATATTACGATAATTGTTTATACACATTTGCTTTTCTAGCCTTAAGTGGCAACTATAGAATATGGTAATGATCTCAATAAGAGGGGGCAGTAGATAGTATAATACTGTCCTTTTTTTGTAAATAGAAAATGAAAAGAAAATGAAGGATGAAAGTGGTTAATTGATTAACGTGAAGGAGCAATAGCATGAGAAATTTTTCTAATCCTATTTTGCCAGGATTTTACCCTGACCCCTCTATATGTAGGGTTCATGAGGACTATTATCTGGTGACATCAAGTTTTGCTTATTATCCAGGAGTACCTATTTTTCACAGTAAGGATTTGGTGAATTGGAAGCAGATTGGGCATGTGCTTGAAAGAAGGAGTCAATTACATTTAGAAGGGGCCGAACATTCAGGCGGTATTTATGCACCAACCCTAAGATATCATGAAGGCGTTTTTTACATGATTACAACCAACGTATCAGCTGAAGGAAACTTTTATGTTACGGCAACAAGACCAGAAGGACCTTGGTCTGATCCTATTGTTTTAGAAGCTGAAGGAATAGATCCAAGTCTATTCTTTGATGAAGATGGAAGTGTTTATTATATAGGAACAAGGGAAAAACCAAAAGAAATTTCAAGGTATTACGGAGATAATGAGATTTGGTTACAGGAATTAGATGTAAAGCAAGGAAGGCTAATAGGTGAAAAGTATGTTTTATGGCAAGGGGCTTTGAATAATGCTGTATGGTCAGAAGGGCCTCATCTGTATAAAAAAGATAACTACTACTATTTAATGATAGCAGAAGGCGGAACAGGTCATGAACATGCTATAACAATAGCTAGAAGTAAAGAAATTAAAGGGCCTTATGAAGGAAATCCTGCCAATCCTATTTTGACACATAGGCACTTAGGTAGACATTACCCTATTGTTAATGTAGGACATGGCGATTTAGTACAGATTCAAGATGGCACTTGGTGGATGGTTTTGTTAGGGTCTAGGCCTTATGGGGGGTATTATAGGAATCTTGGGAGAGAGACCTTTTTAGTAAATGTTATTTGGGAAGATGGATGGCCTATTGTTAACGAGGGGAAGGGTATTGTAGAGGCAATAGGTAAGGCACCAGATTTGCCTTGGTTTGAGGTGATGCCTGATGATGCATGTACTCACTTCATAGGAAGTAAATTAAGTCATAAATGGATTTCACTTAGAGGATCCAAAGAAGACGTTTGTAGCTTATTAGCTAGAGAAAGGTATCTTAGGATGAAGTTGAGACCAGAGAGCATAAAAGAATTGGTTCATCCAAGTCTGATAGGTTTAAGGC
>JAEZHF010000019.1 GCA_023416745.1 Bacillota bacterium | reverse complement strand
GCCAAGAGCTTCTTCCTTTGTTCCCTACGTTCCGGTGTAATCTTTCGTGCCATGAAAAAACCTCCGTTTAGGTGCTTCCTTCTTACACCTTATCGGAGGTTTACACAAAATTCAGGACAGTCTCGAGAGGTCAGACAGGGTAGCTTAGCAAATTGTCTACAAAATAGTTGACGTCCCAAAATAAGGAATAATTTATTAAAGATTTTAGGTGTATTACTATTACAAAAGTGTCACATAACTCAATTTAATTATGCAAAAACAAATACCCTCAATGTAACATGCTTGCACATAAATATATCACAAAGATGACGCTGTTCAAAGTACATCCAATAAAACCTTACACCTGCTCTGAACACTAAAGCTATTGGAGTGTTGAATCCAGCTTTAATTCATCTAAGCTTCCTGTTAAAATATCGTATTTAATAAGCGTCGGCGCAGCCGTATAAGGCGCGCAAAGCAAAGTGTTGCTGTCAAAATAGTTTACAGCCAGCAAGCCCGAGTTAAGTAGCTTTTTGGCTCCTGTTCCGTCGGTTTGCATACTCATAAAGGCTGATGAGCCGTCTTCTTTTTCGATAACACTAAGATAGTTATAAAAGACAGTGTCCCCGACAACGAGGATCGAGGTTGCGCCTGTTTTTGAGAGCAGAGTTTTAGAGGATCCGTCTTTGCGCATCTTATATATAGACTCGCGGCCAGCGCAGTAGATCCAATCGTCTGCGACGTCGTATGCATGTATAAACTCATCAGTCGCGGCGGTCAAACCAGTGCCGTCTTTTTCAACATAGCAAAGCTTATACCCGTTACCCTTGTCAACGAAATAGATATTATCGCCCAAAATGGATATATGCTCGGCGTTGACTGAAATGATCTTAGTCGGATCGCCTTCAGGCCCAAGGCGATATATCCCGATGGCCGGGGTCTCCTCTTCACCGCCAAGCACCGTAGTCGCGTAATAAACAGTATCGCCGACTATGTCGATGGACTCTGTGCGCATATTGCTCAACGCTGATTTGTTCGAGCCATCTGTGCGTATACGGTAAAGCTTGCCTTTATCACTAAGGTTTGAGTAATATATCCAGCCGTCATGATAATTAAGGTAAAACGCTTCGTCCTCGCTTATTTTATCATCTTTGCCACCAGCGTTATATCGCCATATGCCCGTGCTCGAATAGTATATATCGCCCCCGGTATTAACAGCTATACCGAAATTTCCGTTGTTGCCGATGGTGTTGCCGCGCTGAATGTTCTCTTGGAAGGCTCCTGCTGCCAGCAGCACCATTACAGCGGTAAATATAACCGCGAACACAACCAACACCAGAATGAAGGTTTTTATATTACGAGGCATTGCCGTCTTTTTTTGTGAATCTGTCAATTCCATTTTAATATTTTAACCCACTTCTCAAAAATATAATGCTTTGTTCCGAATATTAATTGCCTATTCCCGAGCGGAACTGAGAGGGTGTGATACCCTCTATCTCCTTGAACACAGTCGAAAAATACTGTACATTTGTGTACCCTACGGCGGAAGCCACGTCGTAAAGCTTCATAGTGCTTTCGGACATCAGGCGTTTCGCGTTCTCAACGCGTTTGCTCATAAGATAAGACGTGAACGTAACGCCGATCTCCTCCTTAAACAGCTTACAGAAATACGACGGGTTCAAATAAAAAATTGCCGCGACGTCCCGCATCGAGAGTGAAGAAGCGTAGTTCGCATTAATGTATTCTATTATTTTGTCAATCAGCCAATGTCGCTTTGTGCCGAAAAAGTCATGATACTGCTTTGTGAGTAAGGACAGCAGGCTCTGCAGTTGGGAGTGCATCTTGTCTGTGGTATGGAAGGATGCGGACCCGTCTATATAATCAACACAGATCTTTATTATGTCTTCCGATATAGGCAGGTACGGCAGGCAGCCTTTAAACAGGCTGTTTAGCACGTTGATGTACATTAGCTTTATTTGAAGCGACGAGGGTGTTCCTGCCGATTGGCTCAGAAACTCGCTGATAAGCTCCGTAAGAAGCTTCGAAGCCTCGTCCGCATCCCCGCTCTTAAGGCTCGATATCAAAGACTTAAGATTATATTCATCGTAAACTATCTGAAAATCGTTTGTTTTGGTTTCCACCTCTTCGCCGTATGCTGCATGCTGCTTTGAACGGCAAAGATTGATGCTGTACCTTGCTTTACGGTATGAAGCGGATAGCTCGGCAAGGTTGTGGGCAATAGAGCCCGTGCCGTAAGCGATGCGCTCAGAGTGTAGTTCGTTTATCTGCTTCTTAGCATCGCTTAGAGCATTTGCGGCGCTAACTTTTAACTCGTCTGCAGACAGATCACTGAAAACAAGGTAGACATTTACGTCGTCGATCCAAAAATCGAGAACTTCGACGAAACACAAAGAAAGAAGCCCTTTTATAATCTTATTAATGCTTAAATTTACAAGCGTTTCTTCAACATCATTCTGAGAAAGCGTATGATTGGATGGATGCGAGTGGGCAATTATGCACATCGCCGAGCTTGATAAAAAAGTTACGCCAAGCTCGTTTAAACGCGCCGCAGGAACTTTGTTGAAATCTAGCTTGCCCTGCAGAAGATCGACATATATCTTTTCGCGAAGCAGGCTAGAAGAATCGGCAAGGAGATCGCGTATCTCCTTGTTGTATCTGTTTTGCTCGAGCGTAGCGATACATTTTATGACGGTCTGCTTTAACTCTTCTTCGGCTACAGGCTTCAAAAGATAATCAACCGCTCCGTATTTGACTGCGCTGCGGGCATACTCGAATTCGTTGTAGCCGCTTATGAGTATTATCTGAGGAAACAGCGCGCTCTCGTTAAGCGTCTCCATTAAGTCTATGCCCGAAAGCTCCGGCATCTCGATATCCGTTATGATTATGTCCGGCTCATGCTTGACTGCAAGATTGAAGGCTTTCGCGCCGTCTTCAGCCTCATAGAGTTCTGTAATACCCATGCTCTGCCAATCGATGGTGAGCAGCAGCCTTTTTCGAAGCCAGGGTTCGTCGTCAACTATTAACAGCTTGTACATTGCAATTCCTCCAAACGGGTCGCACTCAACGCCGGTGTTTTGGCGTCTTATCAGAAATGCGCAAACGTATAACAGCCTCTGTATATTCACCGTAATGGCTGTTAAGCCGAATTCCTGACGACTCGCCATACTTTAGCTTAATCTGGTAATTGAGATTTCGGAGCGCATAACCTTTGCTTACAGTATTGTCTTCAAAATCAAAGTCATTCATGCGGCGGTTCAGCGTTTCGAGGGCGGTTTCATGTATGCCGATGCCATTATCCCGAACTATGATCGTTATTAGATCGCTCTCTTCCTTTGCAGTTATATTGATGCGCCACTCGTCACGTTTATTCTGGAAACCGTGAAGAATTGAATTCTCTATTACCGGCTGCAGCAAAAATTTTGGCACGGACAGGCCGTATATCTGCTGAGGGATATCGTATGTAAAAGCTATCTTGTAATTGAGCCTGATATTCTGAACCGTTATATATTGATTTGCAAGCTCAAACGCTTCGCGGAAGGGCACGGTATGCTTGCCTCCCGAAAGCGCGATCCTGAAGAAGCGGGATAACGCCATAACAAGGCTCGCGATCTCGTCTTGCTTGTTTATCTTCGCTATGCTGTAAAGAGACTCAAGAGAGTTGTAAAGCATATGAGGATTGATTTCAGTCTGCAGCATCTGTATAGTAGCGACGGTCTTTCTGCTCTGCTCTTTTGAAACGTCGTTCATAAGAGAAGAGATTTCGAAGACCATTTCATTAAAGCCCGAATAAATGTCACCGAATTCAGAGTTTGGCTTTATTGGCAGTTCGACGTCAAAGTTTCTGTTTTTTATCTCGGTCATTGCTGTTGAGAGCTGTTTTAATGGTTGATTCATAGAGTTAGCGAGAAAGACTGTTATTATAAAAGACAGCACCACGAGGCACAAAACGATTATGAGAAGCGTGTTGAATACTGTGTAGATATCCTCTGTTACCGAGCCGGCGTCCGTGGCTATAACATAATACCATTCGTTGCTTTGGGAATACACCCAGTTGAGAAGGTGCGGCTTGCCGTTTATAGACACTTCGATTTGTCCTGACTCCTGCTGTTCACCGATTGCAGAAAGGATGTCTCTGTATTGCGGAAGAGACTGCCCAATATCACCATCTGATATTGATGATATGAGATTGCCATGGATATCCATTATTGCTGCGTACGACGGTTTTATTTGCAAGCCTGTTATAAGAAGCTCATTAATATATCGTTCCTTGACGTTTGTTGTGAGTATAAGCTCGTTGCCCTCTACATCTTGGATTATAAGATTCTTGGATATATTTCTTTGTTTCATGGTCTTTCCGATGGCAGGGTTGCTGATAACGTTTTCATAGGGAGTAGAAACGCCCCATTTGTGTTCAGGAAGAAAGTGGCTGTCGAGCACATTTGGGTTAACTCCATCGAACGTCGACATCCTTGAAACAAGAAAGAGAGATCGATGCGGAAAATACAAATAGAAGTGGTTAAACCCTGCAATACTGTATGTGTCCACTATAAGCGAACTGTATACTGTCACAGGGTATTGCGCCGCCTCAAAAAGATCAGATTCAGTTGTAACTAGCGCTGGGTCAATAATATTTGGTATTTTTGCAAGCGCGACCCTAAGCTCGTTGCTTGCGTTGTCCATAACGTTAAGTTTGGACTCGATGTTTTTGAAATTAGCCACCAATGTATCCTGAATATTTCCTGAGGTGTTCTCTTTGAGAGTGCTCTGAGTAGACGAGAAAAGCAGTATCCCAAAGATAAGTACCGGTACCAGTATTGCTGCCGTTATATATATAAATAATCTGAACCGAAACGCGTTTATCTTCATCATTTAAGAAAGCCCATGGTCAATCCAATTATTTTTGTATAGCATGATAAGGATATAGCAGAAAATATTCGCTGTCAATAAAGCTAAAGGTGTTTTAAAGGCCTATAACACAGCCAAAATAAAACAAGCGAATATAACAAACAAAATACAAATACTGTACGTTTACAAAGCTATTTAACAAACGTAATCTTAATAAGAACACAAGTAATAGAACACAAGATATTTTAAAGAATGTTGCAAAGGGAGGAAAAAAATGAGTAGAAATATTGTGATAACAGGCGCTGCCAGCGGCGTTGGCAAATCGACGGCCAAGGCGTTCTTGGCGCTTGGAGACAAAGTTTTTATGACCGACTGGAAAGAGGATAATCTTAAAGCAACCTTTGACGAACTCTCAGCCGGAGCCGAAGGTATGCTCTTTATGAAGGCGGCGGACGTCGCCAAATGGGATGACGTTGCGGCATTTGCTAAAATGGTCGCCGAGCAGGGCGGAGCCGATGTGCTTGCAAATTGCGCCGGCGTTTTCCGTGTAGGACAGATCGAAAACGCACCTGAAGAGGACTATGACTTTCAGTTTGACGTAAACGTGCGCGGCACGTACCACACGATAAAAGCGTTCGGACCCCAAATGCTTGCAAAAAAGAAGGGCGCTATCATCAACGTATCGTCGGTGTCCGGAATTGGCGGAGACTATAACATGTCTTTATACTGTGCCACCAAAGGAGCGGTAATAGCGATGTCAAAAGCCGTTGCGATGGATTATTCCATGCAGGGCGTCAGGGTCAACATAATCTCGCCGTCGGCGGTAAAGACCCCCATGTTCTTAACAGGCGCTTCCGAAGCGGTGCTGGAAAGCTTCAGAAAGAACATGCCCGCAAGAGCGCTTTGCGAACCAGAATGGTGCGCTAACGTCATTGTTTATCTTGCTTCTGATCAGGCGGTTCACCTTTGCGGCGTGAACATACCCGTTGACGGCGGGCTCTCCGCATGGAACGGGCAGCCGAATCAGGAGAAGGAAACGACCGGCATTTGACATCGTTTGTGATTTTGCTTAATAAGAGCATCACACAAAAATCTTAAACAAAAAACAAATCGCCATGATTTACAACAACTTATCAAGAAAGCTATGCTAAATACGATACTGGCAAGTATGTTACCAGTTATAAAAAAGGAGGAAGACATGAGAACAAAACTTTTAGTAGTTATCAGTCTCGCGCTTGTAATGCTTATGGCATTTACCGCTTGCGCACAAGCACCGGCTAAGGTTTCTGAGAAACCTGCAGAACAGCCTGCAGAACAGCCTGCAGAACAACCGTCTGCTGTGGTAGAGCCGTCTGAAGGCTCGGGGCAGCTTGAAGATCTGAGCGGCAAGAAAATTGCTGCGGTGGTGCTTATCGAAGATCAGTTTCAGAGAATGCTCCAGATAACCATGAAGAAAACCGCTGAGAGCTACGGCGCTACAGTTCTTGAAGGACACAGCGGTGGAGAACTCGACAAAGAAGTTGAGTTGATTAACCAGTATGCAACCGGCGGCGTAAACGGCATCTGCATATTCCCTGTCAGCCTTACAGGCTCGGCTGCGGCGCTTGAGAATGCTGCCAAGAATGGCGTTAACATCTACTGCGCTAATATGAACATGGACTATGAATGGCAGACCGGCTATGCCGAGATGGATCAGTACAACATCGGCGAGCTCGTTGGAGAGTTCTGTGCTGAATACATCAAAGAAAATTTCCCGGACAGAAAGCCCAAGACTGCTATAATCCAGTTCACCGCTCTTCTTCCGGAGATGAGTGCTCAGAGAACAAATGGCTTCCTTTCCAAGACAGAGGATCTGATCGATATCGTTCAGGACGTTGACGCTTGGGACGCGGATGTTGCTGTTAATACTGCTGCGGAAGTTATGAACGCGAACCCCGACCTCGACCTTATCTTCTGCGCTAATGAAGGCGGCACGGTTGGCACGGTAATGGCTGTTAAGAATGCTGGAAAATCCATACCGGTATTTGGTATAGACATTAGCGAGCAGCTCGTAAACATGCTGCTTGATCCTGACAACATCCTTCAGGCTCTCGGCGGCCAGGATCCTATCGCTCTTGGCGAGACTTCAATGAAGAACCTCTGCCTCTCGATGATGGGTCAGGAATTTGAGACGGGTGTCAAGCTCCCCGGCATACCGCTGACGAGGAACGATGCCGATGGCGCTAAGGCTTATATCCAGGAGCTCCTGGCAGGACTTAGCGAAGGCTGATCAAATTAATTGGGATATTAGAAGGGGTTGCGGCTTGCGACCCCTTCCATTCTTCTTATAGATTTGAGGAGGAAGAAGTGGAAAAACTGCTTGAAGTAAAGAATATAACAAAAGTCTTCCCGGGGACTGTTGCGCTGGATGATTTCTCGGTAAACTTCGAAGCCGGAAAAGTCCATGCTTTTCTTGGCAAGAACGGATCGGGGAAAAGTACTTTGATAAAGATTATAGCAGGGGCGCAGCAGCCGACTTCCGGAGAGATATTGCTTGACGGAAAGAAGCTGGTGCTTAAGAATCCCCAGGATGCTTTTGATAAAGGCATCGCAACGGTCTATCAGGAATTATCTCTGATACCTGGGCTTTCCATAGCTGAAAACATATTTTTCGGAAGACTGCCAAAGAAGGGCCCATTCATCGATTTTAATAAAGCAAACCAGGATGCAGCGAAGCTCTTAGAGGAACTGGAGATAAACATATCTCCAAAGGTGAAGGTTAGCTCGCTTAATATCTGGCAGCGCCAGCTTATTGAGATTGCAAAGGCCATGTCCAATAATCCCCATGTTCTGTTGTTGGATGAACCAACATCTGCGCTGGCACAGCATGAGACAGAGATGCTCTTTAAGCTTGTCTGTGCGCTGAAGGAAAAGGGGGTTATCATTATATACATAACCCACAAGCTTCAGGAGCTTTGGAGTGTTGCGGATACTGTTACTGTGGTGCGGGACGGTAAATTCGTAGGACGTGAGGAGTTGGCTCATTTAACAAAAGAAAAAGTCATCAAAATGATGTTTGGCGATATTGAGACAAAAACAATACCTGAAGAGCTTAGGTGTCAGGACGAAGTTGTGCTTGAAGTTAAAGGCCTTACTCGAAAAGACGCTTTTCGCGACGTCAGCTTTAAGCTAAGAAAAGGCGAAGTGCTTGGTATTGCGGGGCTATTGGGTTCCGGACGTTCAGAGTTGCTTCGCGCGATATTCGGTTCCGATAAATATGATTCGGGCAGCGTGCTGGTTTCGGACAAGCCGTTGCAAAAGGGCTCCCCGAATGCCGGAAAGCAGGCGGGTCTGGCGATGACGTCGGAAAACAGAAAAGAAGAAGGGCTCATACAGATTCATTCAGTGCGCGAAAACCTGGTTTTGGCAAGCTTGAGAAAGATCTGCAGCAACGGCGTGTTTTCAAAGAGAAAAGAGCGCTCGCTGGTCGACAAACAGGTTGACGGCCTGCAGATAAAGATAGCCAATCCTGAAGTTCCCGTATCGTCTCTTTCGGGCGGAAACCAGCAGAAGGTGGTGGTAGGCAACTGGCTCAATACGGATCCAAAAGTGATTCTTTTAGACGAGCCTTCAAAGGGTATAGACGTGAACGCAAAACAGCAGATATTCGACATCGTCTGGGAGCAGAGCAGGCATGGCGTTGCGTCGGTAATCGTGTCGTCCGAGTTGGAGGAACTGATACAGACATGTCACAGGATATTGATAATGAGCGACGGCATGATCAGGGGCGAGATACTTCCGTCGGAAGTTACCGTAGAAGAACTATATACAAAGTGCATGGAGGAGTAAAATGGGAAACGTAAATGTAAAAACAAGAAGTTTTCAAGCTTTTGTCAAGCGTAACGTACTTATAGGCGTACTAATCGCATTGTTCGTCTTTTTATCGTTTGCAAACGAAAACTTTTTTACATGGCAGAACATGATGACGGTTTTAAGGACCTCATCAATGAACGGTATAATCGCTCTCGGCATGACGCTTGTCATAATCTCCGGGGAAATTGACTTGTCTGTCGGGTCTGCGGTCGCATTCTCCGGCTGTTTCTCCGCATGGATGGTGCAACAGTTTACAAGAGGCGGCATGGAAGTATTGCCTGCGATTATTATCTCTTCTATCACTGTGCTGATAGCGGGTGTGCTTATAGGACTGTTTACGGCGTGGATGAGGAACAGCTTCATGGTTCCCTCGTTTATCACGACCCTTGGACTATTAACGATGCTGAGCGGCTTCGCGTATCTTTTGACGGGCGGATTCCCGATCGCGAGCTATCCTCAGTGGTTCGGATATCTCGGAGCGGGCTTCATCGGTGGCGTATTCCCGTTCCAAGCTTTGATACTCGTTATCGTCTTCGTCTTGATATTTTTCCTGCTGAATTATACTGCGTTTGGCCGAAGCGTTTATGCGGTTGGAGGCAACGTTGAAAGCGCCCGACTGTCAGGTGTTAACGTAAAACGCATACGCAGCATCTCGTTTGGAATAACCGGATTCCTCGCCGCCCTTTCCGGACTCATGGTATCTTCACAGATAATGGCGGGAACGCCCTCGGTCGGAACGAACGGAGAGATGACAGCGATATCGTCCATCATCATAGGCGGTGCGAGCCTTTCGGGAGGCGTGGGAAAAGTGACCGGAACGCTTATCGGTATCCTGTTCCTCGGCGTTATACTTAACGGCATGACGATAATGGGTATCAGTTCATACTGGCAGCTCGTCGTAAGGGGCGCATTGGTCATAGTCGCGGTGCTGCTCAATATGTCCACACAGAAGGAGCGCTAACAGACAGCATCATGGGTATGTTCAAATGCATTTGGATGCGCTGATCGAATTCACAGATGACACTGTAAAAAGCACTAATGGATAGTGTCTGGATATTGAGGTATGTCTTCGGTAGGGTTGTCGACGGATATACGTCGACAGCCCCGCTTCATATTAAACGCCTAAAAAGTCTGAAGATCTTAGGCATAAAAATCCAAAAATACAGAATGGCTGGACAGCCGATTTTATTTTACTACATGCTATACTACATTTTCTGTAGTATAGCTGGAACTATGTCAATTTGCTAGACACAAAAGCTCGTACTTTTGACCTTCAGTTCATTTACTACATACTTGTCCATTTTCAGTTCATTCTCAAACTGCACCGGAGTAAGATATCCAATTGATGAATGGATCCTTGTCCGGTTGTACCAGCCTTCGATATAGTCAAAGATCCTTAATGATGCAACACTGAAATCCCTATACCGCTGTCTGTTTACTTCTTCTTTTTTCAGAGTTGCATGGAACGACTCCATAACCGCATTATCATAGGGGCAGCCTCTCTTGCTGAATGAATGTATTAATCCGTATTTTCTTATGGTCTCAGCAAAGGCTTCACTGGTGTACTGACACCCCTGATCGCTATGAAGGATAACTCCTCTAGGATAGCCTTGGTTATGTAGAGCATTGACAACAGCTGCTATTGCTACGCCAGAAGTCATTGCTCTCGCATACTTAAAACCTACAATTCTCTTTGTGCACAGATCAACGACCGAGGCTAAGTATGTCCATCCATCGTTACGGGTCTTGATGTATGTGATGTCGGTCGCCCAGCGTTCGTTTGGTCTGTCACACCTAAACTCCTGATTGAGGATGTTCTGGCGATCTGCTTTATCCTCGCACTTTAATTTCGTTGACATCGTTACTACTTACTTTTATAATTTGCTACAGAAGAGAGAGCAACATAAAAAGGACAGAAATAGGCGGTTGCAACAAATAGGGTACATACACAGGAGGGACCAGATGAGTGCAAGAAAAAATGAACCTGAGGGCGTTACCAGTATTTTTAAAGAACGACTCCGAATCCTTCTAAATAACGAGAATGAGAAAAGCCCATTGAAGCGAAAAGTGACACAAGAAGAACTGGCACAGGTTTTATACTGCAAGCGGCAAGTGATTGGCCGATATATAAAAGGGGATGCTACACCCGATCTGGAGCGATTGAAAATCATCGCAGATTTTTTTAAGGTGCCTTATAACTATCTGCTTGGCAATTCTGAAGCAATCCAAGAAGAGAACATAAATATTTCCGTAAAAACGGGACTTTCGGATGAGGCAATCAGAACGCTCATCGCCCTGAAAGGCTTATCTGGGGATATGCTGAACAAAGCAGGCCCGGAGTATATCCTAAAATACACAAAAAGGCGGGACCGCAGATATGCTCTCGACATCATTAATTTTCTTCTCGACCCTGAAAACTTAGAATGGTTTGTCAATCCAATCCTAAACTATGTGGACAAAGTCAGAGGGCTACAGAAAAGGATAGAATGGATACATCGTTTTAAAGCCTTAATTGAAAAGCAAGGCGACGAAATAATCTATTTGAAAGAGCCTTTGCCCGATGGTATTACCATTGATGAGGAAACTCTAAAAGAAAAAAGCATTCCTAAAAATGAAATATTGCAAGAGTTTGAAACTCAGGACCTGAAGGAACAAGTCGATTATGCTGAATGGCAGATTGCAAAATACCATAGCAAATTTGCCCTGACAATTGCAAATTCAATCATAGAAAAATTTGATGAACTGCCTGAAGAGGATATGTAAGAATGCGTAGAAAGGAGTAACACATGGCAAAAAGATCGGTTCGCAGCGCAAAAGGTGCCGGTACGATAAGGAAGCGCTCCGACGGGATGTGGGAAGCCCGCTATACCACGGGAAGGGACTCAGGAACGGGTAAGCAGGTGCAAAAATCCGTGTACGGTAAAACACAAGCGGAAGTACGCATAAAGCTTCAGATAGCGTGTGTAGCGCTTGATGAAGGCACTTATGTTGAACCATCCAAGCTGTCATTATGCAATTGGCTTGATATATGGCTGGAAGAATACACTTCTAGGGCAACACCGCACAGAAGCCAAGAGTGTGGAAATGTGGTAAAATAGGGGCATGGATAAACAAATGACACTGTCCGCGATCAGCGACGAGCTGGCGCAGGTCAGAACTAAGAAAAAAGAATTTTT
>JAEZHF010000001.1 GCA_023416745.1 Bacillota bacterium | reverse complement strand
AGCATCGAGGCAGCCGATAAGAACTGCCGGCTGATCAAAGGGCAGGTCTTCCTGTGGGAAGGTGCGAAGAGCTGGGAAGATCTCTGGGATCTGGACGGGACGATCACAAAATGAAGACAGAAGCGTACTCTTGAGGAGAGACTCCCACGGCAGCGCAGAAAACCGCTTATGCCGAAAAGTACAACCTGTCCGACGGTTGCCAACAATATTTAGATTATAAAGGAACGCATAAAGGATGATTTTAGTGACACGGACTTACAGATAGATACTTTTTATCGATCCTCCCAAGTCAGCAAGACTGTTTTCCTTATATTGAAAAAGGTCTGGTTGTTTCGGTATCGGAACCAGACCTTCTTTTTGTTCATCCGAACTTCAATATCCCAACGGATCCCTCTGCCGAGAGTTGCTTCTGACTGAATGGCAGTTACGCTCGTGAAGGCCTGCCAGCGCTGTCCAGCAGACGCGCCATTACATAGACCAGCGGAGAGTTCCAGTATATGGCCACCTCGTTGGTGGAATAGCTTTCCGCATGGTCTATATAACAGCAGGGAGGAGTAGAGTGACGCAGATGCTCGCTGGCACATGCATCATGAAGATATTGGTCTGGGCCGCCTACCAGCATGCCCGGCATCGTCTGTCCGGCTGCGGCGGAGGGCCGGTGGTGCGGGTGGCGGGCACTGGACTCGCTGGCGCCGGTCACATAGCAGACTGACGTCGGATTGTCGCCGAAGATATAGTCAAGGTGACGCCAGGCGCAGTCGGGATAGGCGCTGCGAGGCTGTGTGTCGCTCGCCATCAGCAGCAGCATGGCGTTGTTTAGCACCACCATATTGCTGCCCCAGATGAAGTCGCTGACAGATATTTTGTATTCACTGATTTCAGTTGCCTGGATAACCTTATCCGCAGCCTTGAGCAAATCGCGTTGTATGGAGCCTTTAACGGCGGATTCCTGCAGGCTTTCGTCCATGCCAAGGTATACGGCATTGCCGTATGCGCCGACGTCCGCCCATCCGAGATCCGCCGCCCAGACGGGATTGAGGTGGCTTTTGATATAATCGTGATATTCGCTGCTGCCTGTGGCCGCATACAAGGCGCATGCCGCCCAATAACGCTCGTCGCTGTCATTTTCATCGTCGTAAACGCCCGTTACAATGCCTTCGGGGTTATGGAATGGTAGGGGCTGTGTGACGGACAGGTAATCCCACGCGCGTCGGGCGGCTGTCAGACAGCCCTGCGCAAACTCAAGATCAGAGTCGGCATAGACAGGGTAAGCCATGGCCATGGCGGCAGCAAAGCCGCCCGCAGCGGCTGTGGAAACCGGCGATAAGACCAGCTTGTCCGTCTCAAAGTGCGGCATCACAAAGCCGGGAAATCCTGCGCAGGTGACCTTGTGATAAACGCCGCCGTCCGAACGCTGCATCTTTTTCATCCAGTCAAGCTCATACCGGATTTCTGTCAAAATATCCGGTACGCCGCTGATGCTGTCATGAATACCCAGGCTGTCTGAAAACGCCGACGGAGCAGCTGTATAAGCCAGCAGCAGATCCGCAACAGCTTTGGCAGCGGGGACAACATAGCGTCCGTAATCGCCCGCGTCGTGCCAGCCGCCGCTGACGGCCATATATTGCTCTGTGCCGTAAATCCGCGCCTTCGATGTATGGCAAGCCGGATGCGCGAACACACCCGCCGTCTCTTCGGACAGACGGCAGCCGCAGCGCTGCAGGTAAAACATGCGGCAGACCTGATGAAATACGTTTTTAAATTCCGTCTGGTTCATTGACTTCTCCGGTCAGTGTAGTCAGCCAAGCAGGTTTTTCCCGCTTTCAACATCAAAAAGGTGAGCCATCTCGCCACCGAACGTGAAGTTGACGGAGTCGCCCAGCGCAAATCCTCGCTTATGGTCTATGGGCAGATTGACGGTGGCGACGCGTATCACGCAGTCGGTGCCCTCTGCAGTCACATGCATGAAGACCTCGCTGCCCATCATTTCGGAGACGTCCACCGCCGCGGGCACCGAGTCCGGCTTACCGGGAGCGGTGAGCATGATGTGCTCCGGGCGTATGCCCAGAGTGATGTCGCAGGGGGATGTGCCTTTTTCGGCAAGCCGCTCACTCATGCGGTCAGGCAAACCGATGACGGCGTTTCCGAGGCGCAGATAATACATATCACCTTTTTCCAGCCTCGCTTTAAAGAAGTTCATCTGCGGTGAGCCGATGAAGCCGGCCACAAACGTATTGGCCGGATGGTCGAAGACCTCCTGCGGTGTACCGATCTGATGGATATGTCCGTCCTTCATGATCACGATGCGGTCACCCAGAGTCATCGCTTCCGTCTGGTCGTGAGTCACATAGATGAACGTTGTGTCAATGCGTTGGCGCAGCTTGATGAGTTCGGCACGCATCTGGTTGCGCAGCTTGGCGTCCAGGTTGGACAGCGGTTCATCCATCAGGAACACCTTGGGCTCGCGCACGATAGCCCGGCCGATGGCGACACGCTGCCGCTGGCCGCCCGAGAGCGCTTTGGGTTTGCGCTGGAGCAGCTCAGTGATCTCGAGTATCTCGGCCGCCTCACGCACCTTGCGGTCAATCTCATTCTTTTTGACCTTCCGCAGCTTGAGCGCAAAAGACAAGTTCTCATAAACGGTCATGTGAGGATACAGGGCATAGTTCTGAAACACCATTGCGATATCCCTGTCCTTGGGCGCGACGGCGTTCACCAGTGTGTCGCCGATATAAAGCTCGCCGTCCGTGATCTCCTCAAGGCCCGCAACCATGCGCAGCGTCGTGGATTTCCCGCAGCCGGACGGCCCGACCAGTACAACGAACTCCTTATCATTGACCTCGAGGTTAAAGTTATGCACCGCAGGAATGTTCTTGTCGTACACTTTTTTAATGTTCTTTAAGGTAACCGTTGCCATAGTTATCAGCTTTGCTGAGCTAAGCCATCAGCTATAAACACAGCTCGCCTTTGGCCGCATACGTGCCAAGGGCATTACGACAGGTCTCCACGCTGCCGCACCGCAAGCCGGACGGACAAACAAACCTCCTTTTTTCATGCTCCGACATTAATATAATGGAGTAACGCCGGAATACGGTTTTATACATTTCCGGGAACCCGGAAAACAATTCATTCAGTCCAGAATCACAGTGACTTCGCAGCTTAGGCGGCCCTCCTCATGGGGAATCAGGCAGTTTGTAAGCGGCCTGCCGTCCGCGGCGGTGCGAATATTTTTCCCGCCGTTGTTGACGACGGTGATGGTATACATCGTGCCGCGGAACAGCCGCTTGGCCACATACCCCTTGATATGGGCGGGCAGGCAGGGCTGCACCACAAGGCCGTCGTAGTCCGGCCGGATGCCGAGAATGCCCTGTGTGGCGGCAACGAACGACCAGGCCGCCGTTCCCGTCAGCCAGCTGTTCTTGGCTTCGCCGTAGCGCCTTGCACTGCGTCCGGCAATGGTCTGGCAATATACATATGGCTCGGTGCGGTGGATTTCGCTGGCGCTCTCAATGTTTGCCGGGCAGTTGCGCATATAGGTCTCGTAGGCTTTTTCGGAGTTGCCCTGCCTGGCATAGGCCAGCGAGACCCACGGGTTATTGTGGCAGAACACGGAGCCGTTCTCCTTGTAGCCCGGGGGGTAGCTCGATATTTCGCCCAGCTCCTTGTAATACTGCGTGTAGCAGGGGTGCAGCAGCTCTGCACCATAGTCGTTGACCAGATATTTCTCCACTGAGGCGAGCGCACTCTCGCCGTAACCGTCGCTTTCACCCAGCCCGGCCATCACGCAAAAGCCCTGCGGCTCAATAAATATCTGCCCTTCCCGGCATTCACGGCTGCCGATCTTGTTTCCGAAAGCGTCGTAAGCGCGCAGGAACCATTCGCCGTCCCAACCGTGACGGAGCACAGCCTGCGATATAACATCGATCTCCTCTTCTATTGACGCAGCCTCGTTACTCAGCCCTATACGGCGGCACAGCCCCGCATAGTCGGTGGCGGTGTAGACAAACAGCCCGGCGATAAACACGCTCTCCGCCTTGCCGCTCTCAAAGTTCGAGCAGGTCTGAAAGCTCTCGCCCGGCTCTTCGGAGAAGCAGTTGAGGTTCAGGCAGTCGTTCCAGTCCGCCCGGCCGATCAGCGGGAGACCGTGGGGACCCTTGTGTGCGATTGTGTAACCAATGCTGCGCCGCAGATGCTCCATCAGCGGGGCTTCGCTGCCGGGCGTATTATTGAACACCACAGGCACATCCAGTATACCGAAATCGCCGGTTTCACGTATGTATGCGATGGTGCAGGCGACCAGCCAGAGAGGGTCGTCGTTAAAACCGGTGCCCACATCGGCATTGCCGCACTTGGAGAGCGGTTGATACTGGTGATAGGTGCTGCCATCCTCAAACTGTATGGCGGCGATATCCAATATCCGCTCTCGTGCGCGCTCGGGTATCAGGTGTACAAAGCCAAGGAGGTCCTGACAGCTGTCGCGGAACCCCATGCCCCGGCCGTTGCCGCTTTCAAAATAGCTGGCGCTGCGGCTCATGTTGAACGTGACCATACACTGATACTGGTTCCAGATATTGATCATACGGTCCAGCTTTTCAACACCGCTGTTAATAGAGAACCGGTCAAGCAGCTTAGCCCAGTAAGCCGAAAGGTCAGCAAGTGCCTGCTGCGCCTGCTCGTGTGTGTGATAACGTGACATTATCTCCAGAGCCTTGGTTTTATTGACGACTCCCGGGGATTCAAACTTGTTATCCGCGTTTTCCACATAGCCCAGCTGGAATATCAAGCTGCGTTCCTCGCCGGGGGCCAGGGTGACATCGATACGGTGGCTGGCGATGGGCGCCCATCCCGAGGCGATGCTGCCATGGCTGATGCCCAATTCCACGGTTTCCGGAGCGTCCCAGGAGCGGAACTGGCCAAGGAAGCTGTCCCGGTCGGTATCGAAGCCGTCAACGGGGCAGTTGACATTGAAAAAAGCGTAATGATCCCGGCGTTCACGGTATTCAGTGGTGTGATACAATGCGCTGCCGTCTACCTCTGCCTCGCCGATATTGAAATTGCGCTGGAAGTTGGTGGAATCGTCCACTACGTTCCACAAGCACCATTCGACGGCGCTGTACAGCTGAATGCTTTTGGCTTCACTGCTGTTATTTTTAATCACCAGCCAGTTGATTTCACAGGCGTCGTTCAAGGGAACAAAGCAGGTCAGATCGGCACAAAGCCCGTTTTTCTCAGACTGGAATACGGAATAACCGAGCCCATGCCGGCACAGATAACGGTCTGGCTTTGTCTGCGTGGGCATAAATCCGGGATTCCAGACGGTGCCCCCATCCTTTATATAGTAGTATCTGCCGCCTAGATCTGCCGGGACGTTATTATAGCGGAAACGGGTCAGACGGCGCAGCTTGGCATCGCGATAGAAGGTATAACCGCCGCAAGTATTGGAAATAAGGCTGTAAAAACCGTCGTTACCCAGATAATTGATCCAAGGTAAGGGGGTAGAAGGCGTTTCTATTACGTATTCCTTTGCAGTGTCGTCAAAATAGCCGAATTTCATAAGGATTACCTCAAAAATATAAGATATTACCGCGCAGATGATTTACGAAATCGTATTAGTTACCGTATGCACATAATAACTCATAATTGAAATGAAAGTCAAAGGTTTTTTGAAAATCAGCTTAATTTTATGAAATACCTTAATGATAAGCAATATTTTGAATTAAAAAGATATGAAAAAACACTTGACGAAGCAAAAACAGTTATAATATAATGAGTCGACGAAAACGATTTAGTCACTTAAGTTTAATTATTCCCAAAATATAGCTGTAAAAATACTCAATCGATTTAACGGTGATTTTCTATGGTAACGATGAAGGATGTTGCTAAGCAATGCGGCGTGTCGCTCGCTACGGTGAGTAAAGCGCTCAATGGTTATGCAGACATTGGTCCGGATACGACCGAGCTGGTGAGATCTATGGCGCAATCCATGGGTTATCTTCCAAATTCCGCGGCCCGCGCGCTTAAAACAAACCGATCCTATAATATTGGCGTGTTGTTCGTGGATAAAACATGCAGCGGTCTGGCACATGAATACTTTTCATCCGTTCTCAACAGTCTCAAGGTGGAAGCGGAAAGGCTGGGATACGATATCACCTTTATCAGCAAGGATATCGGCAATTTTAAGATGGACTATTACGAACATGCGCGTTACCGCAACTGCGACGGCGTGGTGATCGCTTCTGTGGATTTTGCCGATCCCGATGTTATCAAGCTGGTGGAAAGCGACATACCCGTGGTGACGATAGACCACGTATTCAATCACAGAACGGCCATATTGTCTGACAACGTGGGCAGCATGGAACAGATCATCGGCACGCTTTATGAGAAAGGGCATAGGAAAATCGCTTTTATTCACGGCGAAGATACATCGGTTACCAAGAAACGGCTGGGAAGCTTTTATAAAACCTGCAAGAGTCTTGGCATAGAAGTTCCGGACGAGTACGTAAAATCAGCTCTGTACCATGACCCGAAGCTGAGCGGGCTTGCAACGCGCGAACTGCTGGCGCTGAAGA
Organism: Bacillota bacterium; assembly: GCA_023416745.1. GTDB lineage: Bacteria > Bacillota > Clostridia > Christensenellales > SZUA-584 > SZUA-584. Next base: position 19,301 of record JAEZHF010000001.1, on the reverse strand, counting down.
ACCGGCCCACCTGCATCCTTTTTCCGGATGACTTCTCTTTTTTGGGAGGAATGACCGAGCTGGAGCGGCAGGGTCTGCGCATTCCGGAAGACATCAGCGTGGTCGGGTACGACGGTATTCTGCTGTCGCAGGCGCTGCGCCCTCGGCTCACCACCTTCCGGCAGGACGCGGAGGGTATTGGCCGCGAAGCGGCCGCGAAACTGGTGGACGAGATCGAAACCCCGAAGATGTTCGTCCCGGTGCAGATCATTGTGCCCGGGTCACTGCTGGCGGGTGGAACGGTGAAACAGATTTGATGGCGCTTAACCATCAAAATAAATAAAAATACGCGCCGGTGCATGGCGCGTATCAAAACAAGGAGGAAAACATGAAAAAGCTTATCTCGCTTATGCTGGTATTCATCCTCATTTTTACGTTGGTTGGATGCAGCACCCCCGCTCCGACAGATCAGTCCGAAGCTCCGGCTGAAAACCCTGCGACTGATGCTCCGGCGCCTGCTGACGAACCCGAAGCGCCTGCCGCGGAAGCCGGCAAGGTGTACAACATCTATTGCTGGAATACTGAGTTCCAGGACAGGTTTAAAGCTTTCTTTGAAGATGAAGGCCTTATACCTGAAGGCGTAACGGTCAACTGGATCATCACACCCAGCGACGGTGGTGCCTATCAGCAGAAACTGGACGAAGCGCTGCTGGCACAGGCCGGTGCGGCTACCGACGACAAGGTTGACCTGTTCCTCATTGAAGCCGACTATGCGCTCAAGTATGTGAACAGCGACTATTCAGCCAACGTTTATGGTGATGTTGGACTGACCGAAGCCGATACTGCCGATATGTATCAGTATACCAAGGATATCTGCACTGATGCAAGTGGCAATCTCAAAGGTGTATCGTGGCAGGCATGCCCCGGCGGCCTGATCTATCGCCGCTCCATCGCCAAGGAAGTTCTGGGCACGGACGATCCCGCTGCGGTGCAGACTGCGCTGGACAGCTGGGAGAAGTTTGACGCCGTGGCTGCCCAGGCCAAGGACAAGGGCTACTACATGACCTCGGGCTTTGTGGCGGATTACCGTGTGTTCTCCAACAACACCTCCGCTCCGTGGGTCAACGAGAACGATGAGATCATATTCGATCCGTCCATCAAACAGTGGATCGCTCAGCAGAAAACATATCTGGATAAGGGTTACACGCTGCCTTATGACATTTGGGCAACAGAAAGCTTTAACGAAGCCAAAGAAGACGGCAAGGCCATGTGCTACTTCGGACCCGGCTGGTTCTTCGACTTCTGCCTGATGCCGGCAACGCTGGCTGATGCCGAAGGGGAAAAGGCTCCCGGCAACGGCAGCTATGGCGACTGGGGTCTCGTGAAAGGTCCGCAAGGCTTCTTCTGGGGCGGCACCTGGCTGTGCGCGGCGACCGGTTCGGATAACATCGACCTGACGCGCGAAGTGATGAAGAAGCTGACCTGCGACAAGGATACGCTGGTGGCGATCACGAATAAGTATGCTGACTTCACCAACAACGCAAAGGCGATGGATGAACTTGCGAAGAGCGACTATGCGCATCCGTTCCTGGGAGGTCAGAATCACATTACAGTTCTGCTCGACAGTGCCAAGAGCATCGATATGAGCAATATCACGATGTATGACCAGCTGCTAAACGAACCCCTTCCGGCTGCGTTTAAGGATTACTTCCTCGGAACGATCACGGAGGAGCAGGCTTATGACAACTTCTATAAGGCTGCTATTGAAACCTACCCCAACCTGAAAAGACCCGCGTAAGTATTCAGATGCCGCGGCAGGGCGACCTACAGCTCTGCCGCGGCAATCAATACCGATACTGATTTCGAAGGTGAGGAGTCTGGCATGTCACTAAAACCTGGTGGAAAAAAGATTAAGTCGGTTAGTTACGCGAAATGGGGCTACATATTTATCGCACCGTTTTTTATCGTATTTATCATTTTTCAACTGATTCCGCTCATATCCACGTTTTATAACAGCTTTTTTGAAAACTACCGAGTCGGCCTGCAGCAGGTTGGGCCGAATTTCGTGGGGTTTGATAACTATACCACGATTATCACCAACGGTGATCTTCCCAAGTTTGCACTGAACACGGTTATAATCTGGATCATGGGATTTATCCCGCAGATACTGGTCTCAATGCTGCTGGCCGTGTGGTTTACCAGCTATCGTTTGAAATTGAAATGTCAGCCGCTCTTCAAGGCGGTTATCTATATGCCAAATCTGATCATGGCTTCCGCTTTTGCCATGCTGTTTTTTATGCTGTTTTCACCCGTGGGCCCCATCAATCAAATACTGACAAGCACGGGGGCGATTGATAAAGCCATACTGTTCTTTGACATACCCATCACCACGCGTGCCATCATCGGATTCATGAACTTTCTAATGTGGTTCGGCAACACCACAATACTGCTGATGGCCGGCATAATGGGCATCGATCAGTGCTTGTTTGAGTCGGCACAGATCGACGGCGCAAAACCGCTTCAGGTCTTCTTCAGGGTCACGCTGCCGCTGCTGATGCCGATACTTGTCTATGTACTGATTACTTCGATGATCGGCGGTATACAGCTGTTTGATGTACCACAGGTGCTCACAAAAGCTCTGGGTACGCCGGACAGAACCGCCATGACGCTGATCATGTATCTGAACCGCTTGCTGACCAGCAAGGATTTAGGGCTATCCGGTGCGGTTTCAGTGATGATATTCATTGTGACTGCCGTACTCAGCGTATTGGTTTACAGGTCCTTGATGAAGAATTACAAGACGCCAAAAAACAGAGCTGCAGTGAGCAAAGCAAGGAGAAAAGCACTTAAGAGCGGCGCTCAGAGCAGGGAGGTACAGGTATGAAGAATATCAGAGCCGCTGGGAAAAAGACCAATGGATTTGTGACTCTCAGCAGGGTGATCTGCTACATCGTGCTGGCGCTGCTGACCGTGCTGTGCCTGTTTTCTTTCTACTTTCTGCTTGTGAACGCGTCGAGGCCGCATTCAGAGATCATGTCGGAATTTTCAATGGTACCAGGCGGTTACCTGTTTAAAAATTTGGCCAACCTTTTTGCCGATCAGAACATTCCGATGCTTCGCGGCCTGCTGAACAGCCTGTTCATAGCCGCCTGCACTGCCGCACTGACGACTTATTTTTCAGCGATGACGGCATACGGCATATTTGCTTACAACTTCAAGTTTAAGAAAACAGCATTCACGTTCATCATGCTGATTATGATGGTACCGACACAGGTTTCGGCACTGGGCTTTTTGCAGCTTGTCACCAAGATGGGCATGATGGACACGTTCTATCCTCTCATACTGCCCTCCGTCGCGGCTCCCATCGTGTTCTACTATATGAAATCGTATATGGAGAGCGTGCTGCCGCTGGAAATCGTGGAGGCGGCGCGGATGGACGGGTCCAACGAATTCAGCACGTTCAACCGCATCGTTTTGCCTGTTATCAAACCGGCATTGGCTGTGCAGGCGATATTCGCGTTCGTGAACAGCTGGAACAACTACTTCATGCCATCGCTGATCATCAACACAAACACCAACAAAACAATTCCGATACTGATCTACCAGCTCCGCAGCGCGGACTATATGAAGTTTGACTTAGGTCAGGTGTACATTATGATATTTGTGGCGATCATTCCGCTGCTCATCGTCTACATCTTCCTGTCCAAGTTCATCATCAAGGGACTGACGCTGGGCAGCGTGAAGGGTTAAATTGCTGAGTTATAACAATTATCCAATACAGGTCCGCGGGATTAGAAACCTCGCAGACCTTATTTTTTAGGCGGTTTTTCCTCATAGTCGTCCAGAAAGTGGTGGAAGCCGGACTTGTCCTTGTAGGCGATCACCTTTTCAAGATTAACGTTTTGGGTGCTTTTGAATATGTTCTGGTCGATCAGCGGGTTTTGACGACGCAGTCCGGCCAGCAGCTTCTTGGTTTCCTGCCGTTTGGACATGCTACCGCTGTCATCCAACATGCAGTTTTCTGTAAATCGGCAGGCACACTGGATGAAGCGCAGCTCATGGTTACGGCTGAAGCGGACGATATCGCTTTCACGGACGTGGTACATCGGGCGTATCAGCTGCATACCGGGGTAGCTGGTGCTATTGAGCTTGGGCATCATCGCACGTACCTCGCCTGCGTACATCATGCTGAGCAGCGTGGTCTCAATTACGTCGTCGAAGTGGTGGCCCAGCGCGATCTTGCCGCACCCCAAGCTTTGAGCGTACTTGTACAGGTAGCCGCGACGCATGCGTGCGCATAGATAGCAGGGGGAATCGTCCGCATTGGAGATAATGTCGAATATCGGCGTCTCAAACAGCCGCACGGGAATCTGAAGGAACTCGGCGTTGTCCAGTATGCGCTGCCGGTTGACTGCATTATAGCCGGGGTCCATCACGACATATTCCGCGCGGAAGCGGCGGGGGCCGTGACGTTCCAGTTCCTGCATCAATTTAGCCATCAGCATCGAATCCTTGCCGCCCGATATGCAGACGGCCACCGCGTCGCCCTCCTGTATCAACTGATACTGTACGACAGCGGTGATGAAAGGCCGCCAGATGTCCCGGCGGTATTTGGTGATGAGGCTGCGCTCGATTTCCTGATACTTCTCCATAGGCCCCTCTGTTACGCCATCAGGCGGGATGCGTCGTTGAAATGCGCCAGGCTGATATCATAACGCTCCTGTGCTTCGTCCTTAGGCAGCTCTGCCGCCTTGTTCCTAAGCATTATATATAAACAGCGGCTCGTTGTACAGCCGCCGTACTGTTTGCAGATTGGTTAATATTTATGGGCGCACATACAATGTCAGCCAAAAAGGTACATATGTGTTATAATATAAGGTAAGGAATGGGTTGATTAGTAAAGGAGGTCATGAGATGCCACTGGAACGAACGAAGCGAAAACACGCCATGCTGCTGGGCAGCTTCCTGGGCGATGCCTTTGTGCTGGGAGCCCACTGGATATACAATGTTAAAGTGATCGAGGCACGGTTCGGACAATATGATACGCCGCACGAGCCGCTCCCCGGCGGCTGGCACACCAACAAGCATCTGGGCGACTACACACACTACGGCGATCAGGCGCTGCTGCTTTTCGACTACCTGAAGGAAGGGCAGGGGCAGTATACGGATGACGGTTTCCGGACGGCATGGCGGCGCTATATGAACAGCTACAGCGGCTATATGGACATGGCCAGCAAGGAGTCGCTTGAGGCGTTTGAAAAAGGCGGGCTGACCGGATCGCAGTCCGATGAGTTGGGCGGAGCTGCGCGCATCGCATCGATTTTATACTGGGTGGATGAGCCGGAGAAAGCACTGGAAGCAGCCGTTAATCAGAGCCGCCTCACGCATAACAGCGAGGCTTCGCTGCTGGCAACGGAACTGTTCGCGCGGATGACGCTGCGTATACTGGAGGGAACGGATCAACCCGTGCCCGATGTGCTTGGGGCGTCTTTGGATGATATGAAGCGAAGCGGTCAGAACACAGCGCTGCTGGATGGATACCTTGAGGTGGCGGAGGCGACGGCGGGCAAACCCGCAGCGGATATCGCGGCGGCGCTGGGACAGAGCTGCCACGCTCACCATGCCATCCCGGTGATATTCGCACTGCTGCTGACTTCATCCGATTACCGGACGGTGCTGTCATTGAACGCACGCATCGGTGGTGATTCCGCGACGCGTGGCATGATTACCGGCGCGATACTGGGCGCTGGGAGTGACGCGGAAAATCTGCCGGCGGACTGGCTCGCTATGGTAAAACGGCTGCCGGAACCGGATTAACAGGAGGGTCGTGCAGTTTTAATCTCTGATTTCAATAAACCAAGACTTGTTGCCAGTCTGCGACTATTCAAAACTGCATACTCAAACCTGCATTATTACATAGAAGATTGATCCTGGGCCTTGAAAGAGGCCTTTTTCATTGCTGTGAAACCATTAGTATAAATGGCATTTCGGGTGATTTTATCTTGAGTATAATGATACAAGTAAAGGAAAGCATTAGAAAACATTTGTCAAAAAAAATGTTTGACAAATGCCTAACATATGTTTGACATATGTCATGGGATGTGTTAGTATAAATCTGAGATTTATAGACAGCAATTTGTTCCATATCCGAAGAGATAATTAAAGCGGATGATTGGTTTCTGGCGGCATAAACAGAGTGATAACTGCCAGAGTTTTATTTGCTAATGCCATCTCGTCTGACAATGTGTAAGCGTGGTACGATCCGGATTTTAGGTGAAGACAGTATAATGCGACGGAGCGGTGCAAATGACACGGTATGATATGCAGTTGATGGTGCAAGTGGCCAAAATGTACTACTCGGAGGGGCTCAAGCAGGATAGTATTGCCTATAAGCTGGGGATATCCAGATCCTCCATCTCATTGATATTGTCTCAAGCCAAGGAGATGGGGCTGATAGAGATCAACATCAAAGACCCTCGTAAAAATGTGCAGGAAATAGCGGAAAGAATGACTCTTCAGTTTGGGCTGGACGATTGTCTCGTTATTCCCACTGTCACCGATTCGGTGCATATTATCAATAGGGTGATCGTCTCACAGGGTGCAGACTATGTTGAAAACCTTTTGGAATCCAACACGACGATTGGTATTGCCTGGGGGCTGACATGTTATGAATTTATGCTTTCATTCAAAAACAGACGGCAGCTGAGAGGCATCAACGTTATTCCACTGATTGGCGGGACCTCGCGCATTTCTTCCGAGTATCAGCTCAATGAAATGGTACGGATGTTTGCTGAAACGCTTCGGGGAACACCGACATTTATCTACGCGCCGGCTATTGCGGAGTCTTTATCCGACAAAGATCTATATATGCAAAGCACGTCGATGAAGGCAGTGATGAAAAAGTGGGATGAGATGGACGTTGCTGTGATTTCGGCGGGGGCGCCGCCTGAAAGCTATATTAACGATTCGGATTTTGACCCCATACACATGCCGCCAAAGGACGAGATTCGTGCGGTTGGGGATATTTGTGCCAGACGTTTTAATATTCGGGGTGAATTCATTGAAAATGAATACAATCAGCGGATTATGGGCATCAGTGAGCAGCAGCTCAGAAGCATCAGGAAGGTGGTCTGCATCGCAGCAGGAGCCCATAAGGTGCTGGCCATTATCGGAGCGCTACGAACGGGGATTGTCAAATACCTGGTGACGGACGAGGCAACAGCGCGCATCATTCTGGATATTACGGATATGACAGCGCAGGAGAACGCGCAGGTTACTGCGTTGTAAGTGAACCGCCTTTAACTGTTCACAAATTATGTGGACAGTTAAATATAAAAATACAGGAGGAATAAAATGAGAAAAGTAATTGTGATTTTCCTGAGCTTGCTGCTTGCAGTGGCGATGATGGCCGGATGTCAGCCCTCTGCTCCGACTGAAACGGAAGTTCCCGTTTCTGAGGAGCCGGTAGCGACGGAAGAACCTGCAGCGCCCGTTGAAGAGGAGCCTGCGACAGAGGAAAAGACCACTGAGGGGATGAAGATTGCTTATATGGTATCCGAATTAAGCAACGAATTCCATCAGGCGCGTGCGGAAGCCGCGAAACAGTACGCTTTGGAAGCGTACGGCGCGGAAGTGATCGTTGTCGACGGAAAGTCGGATGATAACGTTCAGATTCAGAATGTAGACTTACTTGTCACCTCTGACTTTGACGGCGCTTCTTTGCAGATATGGTCTGACGAAGCGGCAGAGGCGAGCATCAAAGCAGCTATCGATGCAGGCATTGCTATGACTTCTTTCTTCAGTCCCATAGAAACCACGGGTATTCCGTGTGTGCAGAGTGATGAAGCCGGCGGTTCCTTCGCAATGGGCAAGAGCGCTGCAGAGCAGTGGGTTGCGGCACATCCCGACATACCAATCACCACGATTCAGATCGGATGGCCGGACCTCAAAGAGGTTATTGATGGACGTACCGCTCCGTTTGTAGCGGGCATTGAGAGTGTTGTCGGCAAAGGCAATTACACAGACCTGGGTTGCTTGGGAACCAACAGCAGCGCTGATGCGGCAAAAGAAGGCGTTGCCAGCGCTTTGGCGACAAATCCTGAAATCAACATCATCTACTCCGAAGCCGGCAATTTAACACCCGGTACAATGGATGCTCTTAAAGATATCGGCAGAGGCGTGATGGAGAACAATGTACCCCTGACCGAGATCGTATGCAGCGTTGACTGCCCGGTTTCTGAGATGAAAGACATTTTCGATCCCACCAGTTCGCTTAAGATGTCGCTTGGATTACCGCCGATCGAAACATCGAAAACCATCATTGATACGATCGTTGCTGTATACTTAGGCGAGATCGCCCAGGTTTCGAATCCGAATGAAGTCATCATCGCAAGTGCGAAGCCCATAGACGGCTACAGCATTTCTATGGCCGATGCACTGGCATGGTATAATGAACAGTTTGGAACCGCGTTAACGGAAGCCGATTTAGCAAAATAGTTGTTCTCGATTGTATTAAAGCCAGTCTGGGAGAAAACCATTCGTTTTCTCCCAGACTGTGCGTCATAATGGGAGAAGAATCAATGAGTAATTACGTTTTGGAAATTAAGGGTCTGGTCAAAGATTTCCCCGGGGTCAGAGCTGTCGATGATGTCAGCTTCAATATAGAGAGGAATACGATTCACTGCCTGGTCGGTGAAAATGGTGCCGGAAAATCAACATTGATCAAAATATTGACAGGGGCATTCAAAAGAACTGCCGGAGAGATACTCTTGAACGGCAAGGAATACGTTGCGCAAAACCCGAAGGATGCAGGCGCACAAGGAATTAGCACACTCTTCCAGGAGTTGAATGTTGTGGATCAGCTGACGGTGGAGGAAAATATCACACTGGGAATTGAAGATACAAAATTCGGATTCCTGCTCAAAACGGAAAAAACCAAAAGAATCATAGATGTTCTCAAAGATATTGAACCTAGCATTAACCCAAAAGAAAAAGTATCTAGGCTGAGTGTCGCCAAGAAGCAGATCATAGAAATCGCAAAAGCCGTGGCTTCAGACGCGGATATCATTATCATGGATGAACCGACGGCTGCGCTTTCAGAAAGTGAGATTAAGCGCCTTTTTAAGATCGTGAAAAGATTGAGAGAGCAAAATGTGACAGTAATATATATATCCCATAGGCTGGACGAGATATTTGAGCTGGGAGATAACGTGACCGTCATGCGTGACGGCAAACATATAGGGACGAAACCGGTCGCTCAGGTTGAGAGCCGCATGGAGCTGATTAAGATGATGATCGGTAAAACGGTCATGGAAAGCTATGTGCCAAGAGAGAATCAATCGGAAGAGATTATACTGAATGTGGAGCACGTAGCCAACCATAAGTTAAAAGATATTTCATTCAACGTGAAAAAGGGAGAGATTGTCGGCTTTTACGGGCTTATCGGTGCCGGAAAAACAGAACTGGCCCGTGCAATATACGGCGTGGACGAATACACCGGAGTGATCAATTTTAAAGGAAAAAAACTAGGCACGACGCCCGTAAAAACAATTGGCGCCGGGATTGCTCTTGTTCCCGAAGAAAGAAGGACACAAGGGTTGTTTACACTGTTGACCATTAAACGCAACATCCCCGTGATGAACATGAAGAAGATATCAAATTCAGGGCTTATCAATTCGGGCAAAGAGAGAGCCATCACTAAAGAATATATAGATAAATTGAATATTAAGACGGACACAATGGAAAAAGAAACGTCGAAGCTCTCAGGCGGGAACCAGCAAAAGGTGGTTTTTTCTAAATGCCTTTTTGCTGACGCGGATCTATTGATATTGGATGAGCCGACAAGGGGCATAGATGTAGGTGCAAAAGCGGAGATATATCAAATCGTTCGTGAAATGGCGAAGGAAGGGAAATCAATTATATTTTTTTCTTCAGAATTGCCTGAAATATTAAACTCTTGCGATAGGGTATTATTGCTCTATGAAGGCGAATTAAAAACAGAGCTGCAAAACGGCAGAGATATCGACAGCCAGAGCATTATTCATATTGTTACGGGGGGTGAGCTGCAGTGACGAATTTTAATAAAACGATTAAAAATAAAGGCAAGATGAGCAATGAATCGTTTATTAATCTATTCATGCTGCTTGTTTTGGTGGCAACGTTTGCGGTGGCAAGCATATTCATACCCAAGTTTTTTTCAGTAGCCATAGTCCAGAATCTGTTTGCGAACAACTGGTACATCATTATTCTGGGTATCGGGATCACATTTTTATTGATCACCGGACATTTTGATATGTCGGTGGGTGCAACCATCGCGTTATCGGGCGCTGTGGCGGCATATTTGTGTCAAACAACAGCATCGGGTTTTTCTGACCTGGCTACCGGGCTGGGGCTGGGATACGGCATCAGTGTCGTGATTGCGCTGCTGGTATGCTTGTTTGTTGGCGCGATCAACGCGTTTTTCATTGCCAAACTCCGGGTTGCCTCTATTATTGTCACATTGGGGACCCTATCGATTTCCCGTGGTATTGCGCAGGTTATCACGCAAGGAGCTCAGCGCAGCGCCGGCTTGCCTGAAGCGTTTGGAAAGATAGGCAGTATATCAATCGTTGGAGCCATTAGAATTTCTGTGATTATTGCGTTGGTCTTTGTGGCTATTGCGCTGTTTGTTGAAAAGAAAACCGTTTTTGGCAGAAGGACTTATCTAATCGGCGCAAACAAAGAAGCGGCAAGATTATCCGGTATAAAAGTGGAAAAGCATATCACTATCCTGTATCTGATCAGCTCCCTGCTCGCCGGTATTACTGGGCTGATACTTGCATCAGAAAGTGAGATTGCGGCATCATCGCGTGGGGCGGGATTTGAGTTTAATGCGCTTGTTGTTACACTTCTCGGAGGAACCAGCATCAATGGTGGTTTCGGCTCTGTGATAGGTACCGTCGTGGGCGCATTGATTATTGGCGTCGTGGCTTCAGCGGCAAATGCGTTGCTTCTAAGACCCGAATGGCAATTTATACTTAAAGGTGTTGTCACCTTCCTGGCAATTCTGGTGCAAAGATACGCTTTAGACAGGAGAAACGCATGAAAAGAATTATAGTGAAGGACAAGAACAGCTTGAGTCTCGATGATTTACGTTTAAATGAAAAAGCTTATTATGGGTGGGAAGAGGGTGAGCGGAATGCGAGCAAGCAATAATTTTCCAGAAAAAAATAAGTATAGTTTTAATAAGCTAGTGAAAGATGTATATGTTTACGCTATATTGCTGGCAGTCGTCATTGTTTTGAGTTTAATTAAGGGAGATATATTTCAGAGAGGGAATTTTTTGTACCCGGCAAACATAACCAACATAATGAGAATGTCAGTGCCCATTCTCATTATAAGCAGCGCGTTCACTTTTATAATGATTTCCGGTCATATTGACCTTTCAGTCGGCAGCCTGCTTAGTTTAACGTCTGTATTCTACTCTATATTAGCAATTAATGGATTTGGTTTCCTTCCGTCGTTGCTTTTAACGTTGGTTTTAGGAGTTGCACTTGGCGGCATCAATGGCTGGCTGGTCATGAAGATGAGAATCACGCCTGTCATTGCCACGCTGATTACGATGAATGTCTATCAGGGAATTGCCAGATACCTTGTGCCTGCCGGAGAACCGGCGATTCAGGGAAGTGCCATGCCCGACTGGGTGGGAGATCTTGCAAGAAAGGAAATCGTAGCAGGTCTGTCATGGGCATTCATTGTGACCATAATCATTGTAATTGCGCTTGTCATTGTTAAGAATAAGACGATATTGGGCAAATATACCTGTGCGATAGGCGGCAACAGAACCGCAGCGGAGCTGTCTGGAATCAATGCCGTGAAAACCGTATGGATACTGTACATTATTCTTGGAGTGTTTTCCTCGTTTGCGGGCGTTGTCAGGGCCAGTTACCTGTCGATTGGCCAGCCATATACTGGCATGGGTGTTGAGACGGAGGCCATCATTGCAGTGCTGCTAGGCGGGACTGTGTTTACAGGAGGCGAAGGATCTGTGGTTAAGTCGGTTATCGGCGCACTGATCATTGTTTGCCTGACGCTCGGACTCAAAACGGTCATCCCTGAGTATTGGCAATCGCTAGCGAAGGGCGTGGTGCTGGTGCTGGCGGTGGCGCTCAACCATGTGCTGACGAAAGACAGGCTGGCCGCCCAATAAAATTGATATCCGGATAAAAATCTGGGTGGACAGGCATTGAGCATATAAGGAGCCGAACCCATCGGCTCCTTTTAACTACAACATTGTGAGCGTCCGCAGATAAATCACACAATGTCAATAGATATGTAATACAATGACAATAAATAACGCTGTATAATTTGCTCACATCATATTATAATATACAGAAAGAACTTATATTCAACTCAATGATACTCTGACGCGTACTTGACTCAATGCAAAACCCAATTCCTGATTTTCCAAACAGCTTTTATCAACTGTTTGCAGTTCTGTTAATCAAACAAATGGAATAGCATCCACCTAAGCGAATAATGGGCACTGTCAACGGAATGAGCAATATTGAAGCATTATATATGCAAGTTATGAAAATGAGAGCTAGGGACCCACTGATTTAATCGGTCAAAACAAGAGTTAATATGTTAAAAAAGAGAAAATGCAGGGGCCGTACAAAGGAACAGTGGGTCCAAGCACTATTTTGATGGTAGGCGCGGCTGTCCGCAAATCGGGGTTGAGAAAAGTGAGGATGTATCTTCTGCAGATATGTTCAATCTGTCGTACGAAGGCGTTGAGGATACTATAATACGATAGCTAAGCTATGCCTAAGTTCAGTGTTTTGATTTTATGGTAGAGGGCTAAGGTAGAGCACTCATGTCATATACTGTAAAACAAATTCGGTTTCAGCAAGGTCTGTTACAATGGGATAACCAAAAAATTGAATCGGCTATAATGTTGGCGATGTGTGCCAAACTGTGTGCGTCCGAAGCGGCGGTTGACGAAATCCGGCAATTTACTGAGCTACCAGGGCTTAATCCCCTGTTATATGCACAACGGGGCAGCGAAAGCCTTATTGCCAGCGTGACTCTATAAAAAACCATTAACATTTGTCAGATTAAATGTTTGACATACGTTAAGGAATATGTTATCATAAATGCGTTGATTGATACTATATCTTAACACGTTGCAATATATCATCTACCGCTATTCAATGGAGTGATTTTTGACTTAAGATGGTTTAAGTCAAATAAAATAAGATATTTGGAGGATGTGGAAAATGCAGAAAATGATCAAGAAATTACTGCTGGTTGCTCTCGTTATAGCCATGGTAAGCGTATCTTTTGTGGCTTGCGATTCTGCTGCGCAGGCACCTGCTTCTGAAAAGCCGGCTGCTGAACAGCCTGCCGCTGAACAGCCTGCTGCTGATGACAGCGCGGCTGCACCCGCTGCTGCTGCAAAGGGTCTTTACGGCAGCCCGGACGAATCGTATTATATGTGCGTGTTCGTTTCCGGTGTTGAGTACTGGTTCCCAGTATATGCCGGATTCAAAGAGTTAGGAAAAACGTTGGGCGTACAGACCTACTATGACGGCACAACCGAATACGAAGCTCAGGCACAGCTGGAAGTGTTCGACAACATTCTGGCCAAGAACCCGACGGGTATTTATCTCTCGCCAATCAACGCTGATCCTTTTGTGGAACCCATCAACAGAGCCATTGAACAGGGCGTTGTGGTGGCGACCTTCGCATCGGATTCGCCGGATTCCAACAGGCCGATTTACATCACGTCTGACAACGTCAATGAAGGCACATTTGCTGCCCGCCAGATGGCTAATGACATGGGCGGCAAGGGCAAAGTGATGACGCTGACCAACCCTGGACAGACAAACCATGATATCCGTACGGATACGTTTGTTGCGGTTATCAAGGCTGAATTTCCTGACATTGAAGTCGTTGCCCAGGAAGTCTCCAAGCAGGATCCCGATGCTTCTTACACAGCTGTTATGACTGTGGCTCAGGTTCATCCGGATCTCGGTGGTGTGTTTATGCCCGAAGCGAACTCTGGTATGGGAGCTGCCCGTGCGGCGGTTGAGCTTAAAAGCGGCCTGCGTGTGCTTTGCTGCGACGTGAATGCGACAATTCTTGACATGATCAAAACAGGAGAAATCTGGGGCGCGATCAACCCGAATCAGAGCAATCAGGGCTACATGGGTATGCTGATGTTGTTCCTTGCGGCGCATCCGGAATATACGAGCTTCATGAGTCCAGATGAGGACATGGGCAAATCGGCTATCCAGATTCCGTTCCTTGACAACAGCCTGAACATTGTGCAGGCGGATACAGCAGATTACTATTATGTGGATAAGTATGCGACGAAACTGGGATACGACAGCGTAGAAGACATGCTTTCTCCTTACATTCCCGAATAGGCGGCGTTAAGCCTTGTAAAAAAGCAAGTCCGGTAACGGACTTGCTTTTTTAACAAGGACAATCAACCTATAACAGTTGGTATATTTAACAGTTGGCAGGAATATACCCGATATGAAATGATTTTTTGCAGAGCACTACGGATTTCTAGCGGGTTTAAGACTTAAGAAATAATGAAAATTCTCGACGATACATGGTCCAAAAAAGCATAAAAATTATTGACATATGTCATGAAAATAGTTAGAATGGACATGTAGCGTCAATTACACTCTAATTTTATCAACAGTTTATAAAGATTAACTTAATTAACGATGGTATCGCTTTATTATATAAAAACCAGACGGAGGTAGAAGTTAGTGACTGAAAATGCATTGGAGCTAAAAGGGATCAACAAATCCTTTGGCCCGACGCAGGTCTTGATCGACGTAGACTTTTCCGTTCGGAAAGGGGAGATTCACGCCCTCATTGGCGAGAATGGCGCAGGCAAGTCTACGCTGATGAACATTGCGTACGGGTTGGTCAAGCCGGAAAGCGGAGAGATATTTGTTGAAGGCAGGCCTGTGGATGTCAAGAACGCTTTTGTAGCACAGGAGAGTGGGATATGTTTCGTCCATCAGGAGATCGCTCTGTGTCAGGATGTGACGGTAGCTGAGAATATTTTCATGTCTGAGATCAATAAAAAAGGCACCCTCAGAGTCAATTATTCTGAGTTCAGAAAACGCGCCGCAGAGATACTATATCCGCTCTCAAAAGACACAATTCGCCCTGACAGTATTGTGGAGAGCCTCTCCATTTCGCAGCAGCAGGTGGTAGAAATCGCTCGAGCGTTGTCTATACAGTGCAAGGTGCTGATACTTGACGAACCCACTGCAGCGCTCACAGAAAGTGAAGCTGAAGCGCTTTATGTCATCATGAAGCAGCTTAAGAACGAGGGGATCGGCGTTGTATTTATCAGCCACCGCATGAACGAAATATTCGAGCAGTGTGACCGGGTGACAGTGCTACGCGACGGGCGTCTAATCAGTATCAACGACGTCAAGGACGTAACGCCCATGTCGCTTGTGGCCGATATGGTGGGCAGGGAGATTGACAACATTTATCCGCCCAAAGCAGAGATAATTAATTATCAGGAGGACAACGTGCTGCTGGAAGTCTCTGATGTGACCGACTTCAAAGGACGTTTCTATAATATTGATTTTAAGCTCTATAAGGGTGAGATGTTGGGTCTTTCCGGATTGGTGGGAGCGGGGCGAAGCGAAGTGATGCAGGGCATTATCGGCTTGAGGAAGCTTGAACGGGGGGTTGTCAAATTCCTTGGCAAGGATATTGCGCATAAATCGTCACGTGAGGTGTTTGACTCAGGGCTGGTTTACTTATCTGAGAACAGAAAAGAAACCGGGCTTTTCGTAGACATGAGCATAAAGAACAACGTATCATCGATGTTTATTAGTAATGTGTCCAAAAACGGTATACTCAGCCGTAAGAGGGAAGAAAAACTGGCAAATGAGTCTGTCGAGTCACTCAATATCAAGTGCAGCAGCATTGAGCAGTTGATTTCAAGTCTCTCGGGCGGCAACCAGCAAAAGGTATTGGTCGGCAAGGTGCTGGCTGTAACGCCTAAAGTTGTCATCATGGATGAACCGACACGCGGTATTGACGTGGGCGCCAAAGCTGAAATCCACAGGATACTGCGCGAACTGGTCCACCGTGGCATCGGTGTAATCATGATCTCCTCCGAAATGAATGAGATCGTCGGCATGTGCGACCGTGTGCTCATCATGAACGAAGGACGTATTTGCGGCGAAGTTAGCGGCGCAGAGATTGACGGCAAAAGTATTATGCACTATGCATCGGGTGCTAGCCTGTATCAGGCAATATGCGAATAAGGAGAGAAGAAGATGGTTACGAGAAAAAATGAAGTCAAAATTGAAAAGAATAATGGCTTTTTTACCAAATTAAAAAGCGTACGTGAGCTGAACCTGCTGTTGATCGTCGTGGGTGTTATGTTGGTGATGGGCTTTACCTCACCGTACTTTTTCCAGTGGACCAACCTGCGTGTGCTGCTCAATTCACTTGCCGTGGATGGCATCGCTGTGATTGGCATGACGCTGATACTGATTGTCGGCGGTATCGACCTCTCTGTCGGTTCGGTTCTGGTGTTTTCAATGACTGTTAATGCGCTGCTTTTTAAGGGGGGTATGGATCCGTGGATGGGGGCACTGATTGCGCTTATCGCCAGTGCAGCGATCGGCTGGTTAATGGGTATGCTCGTCACCAAGCTGAAACTGACGCATTTTATTGTCACACTGGCCTTCATGGGTATCATCCGTGGCCTTGTACTGATACTGTCCACCGGCACACCACTCTCGATTGTGAGTATTTTAACTCAGCATCCGATTTATATGGGGCTGGGACAGGGCAAGCTCTTTGGAGACGGCACGGCTTTTCCGACGCAGTTTCCAGTGCAAGTCATCATATTCCTGGTGTTGGCTGTGATCGCGGATTACATTGTCCGGCATTCTTCGGCAATGCGCATCGTGTTTTATACCGGCAGCAATCCCAAAGCAGCGGAGTATTCGGGCATTAACACACAAAGAACGACGATTATTGTTGGAATCATCTGCTCGACGTTGGCCGGCCTTTCTGGTGTGATTTATCTCTCGAAGTTCGCCGGTGTGCCGATGAGCGCGGGTTCTGGCCTTGAGATGACGGCGCTGTCTGCAGCAGTCATCGGCGGTGCCAGCTTGACAGGTGGCCGGGGAACAATAGTCGGGTCAATACTTGGCTTGGCGCTGATGCAGTTGGCCACCAACGCGATGACGTTGTACAGTGTAAGCAGTTTC
The DNA here is from genome assembly GCA_023416745.1 of Bacillota bacterium. Lineage (GTDB taxonomy): Bacteria > Bacillota > Clostridia > Christensenellales > SZUA-584 > SZUA-584. Next base: position 2,073 of record JAEZHF010000001.1, on the reverse strand, counting down.
TGGTACGATTTCATCCGCTATGCCATACTACTTATCGCTGTGGTTCTTGACCAAGTTCAGCAGGTACTGGCGAAACGGCGTGCTTCATGACAACGAGTGTGCAAAGAGGCTTTCTCAATGAAGTGACCTCCGAAAATTAGACTTAATATTTATTTAAGCAATCGATAGGGCTTGCTGCCTGTGAAAAACGGGTGGTAAGCCCTTTAGATTTGCCTTGATGCGGCGATAATGTAATAGTCAAGGTACTCTATCAACTCTGCCTTGAAATGCTCTATCGAGTCGAACTCTTGAACATAGAACAGCTCACTTTTGAGCAGTCCAAGACATTCTCAATTACAGCATGGACCAAGTAGTTACCCTTACGGCTCATACTCTGACGAACACCTTTTTGCCTTTAGCATTCTCTGATGGTGCTTATGCTAATACTGACAGCTCTGATCGGAGTGAAGAATGAGATTGGCAGCATCTTCAATCTGATAAAATGCCTTCTCCGGCATACTGATTGTCATAGATGATGACGGCATATCTTAAATGGCATAGCTGACGATATCGGAACTGCACCGGGTCAAGTAATGGAGACGGAAATTTCTTTCCAAACACTGAACTCCGTCGCATCGGTTACCCATTTTTTGTTCGAAGCTGTTGCTTTGAAGTCTTGTTCGCCTTATGTTTACACCTCAGTTCCCAGCACTTACGCCTTTTGCATTGCGTTTCTTTTCTAAGACAAGGCATTTAATTGTTTTAGGCAGTCATTTTTCCGCTCGCAGACGTTGATTTTCGGTTATTAGATCTTCATCAGTCTTTTTGTCCGGTTTTGGTGGTCGGCTAGTGCTTCCTCGGCCACGGCGTCCAAATATAGCCTTTCAATACCTTCCTCAAGGTAAATACACTCTCAGTATTGTATGAACATTTTCCTTTTTATCCCGTATCTCCTCGCGGCTTTCTTGTAACTTAGAGCTCTATTAACATACGTCTTCCTTCACTTGTGTAGGTTTGTCAAACATATTGGACAGTGTATGATGTGAGATATTCGATTGGCGATCGCCAATCGAGCGGACGCATGGCAATATGGTTGGAACGATATCGATAAACTTCAAGCTGCCGCTTGAAGTCGGCAAAGGAATAAAAGGTGGTCCTGGAGTAGAAACGTTTCTGATCTTCTCGATGACTGCGTTCGACCTTGCCGTTATGTCTTGGTGTATATGGCCGAATGAGCTTGTGAAGAATTCCTAAGCAATGAGCTTTGTGCTCAAATAGAGTAGGCAGATTACGCTTGGCAGCTGAAAACCTGTTGGTAAACTCAATACCGTTATCAGTCTGTACGCATTCGACGGGGAATTTGAAGTATCGCACAAGATGCTCAAGAAAGACAGCAGAGGAATATGTATTGTGCTCTTCAAAAGCCTCCATGTAACGCAGTCGTGAATACTCGTCAATAGCCGTGTATTGGAAAAAGCGTTTGCCTTGTGCTTCCCCAACCAGACACGAAGACGGAACGAATTTAACATCGATTTGAATGCGCTGACCGGGATAAAGCTTCTTTTCATACGGTTTTGGCACGTATTTCGGCTTAGGAGAGGGCATTGGCTGTAAGCCAATGCGGCGCATGATGCGGTACAGGCTGACAATGGAGCGAGAGTATCCGCGCGCACGCATCCGGCCCCAGAACTCACACAAGCCCAGATCAGGGTTTCTCCGCCTCATGCGCCGCAGAAGATCAAGTTCTTCCCTGGTATGTTGATTGGGGTGAGAATGCGGCCTCCGCGACTTTAGGGCGAGTGACTCAATCGTGCCATCGTACGTTGATAACCAGAAATAGATAGTGGAGCGGGCTCTGTTGTACTTGCGGCTGGCACGCAAAACGCCGTATGTAAGTGCAAATAAAACGAGGGATTGCCGATACTTCATGTCTTGTGTTATGTTATTCATGCAGGATAGGGTTCCTTTCGGAGACTGTCCTGAATTTTGTGTAAACCTCCGATAAGGTGTAAGAAGGAAGCACCTAAACGGAGGTTTTTTCATGGCACGAAAGATTACACCGGAACGTAGGGAACAAAGGAAGAAGCTCTTGGC
>JAEZHF010000086.1 GCA_023416745.1 Bacillota bacterium | reverse complement strand
ATCATAAAATGACAGAAATTATGGAAGCTGTAAACGGAACAGTATTCCCGGTATGGTTCCTGATCGGCGCGGCGCTCGTGTTCTTCATGCAGGGCGGCTTTGCAATGGTGGAAACCGGCTTCACCCGCTCGAAGAACGCCGGCAACATCATCATGAAGAACCTCATGGACTTCTGTATCGGAACCGTGGTGTTCATGCTCATCGGTTTCTCACTGATGATGGGCGAAAACTACCTGTTCGGCTTGATCGGTGTCCCGGATTTCCAGATCTTCACCGACTATGCGAACTTCCCATGGTCCAGCTTCGTGTTTAACCTGGTGTTCTGCGCCACCGCCGCCACCATTGTGTCCGGCGCCATGGCCGAACGCACGAAGTTCTCGGCGTACTGCATCTACAGCGCCGTGATCAGCCTTGTTATCTACCCAATCGAAGCGGGCTGGGTCTGGAACGGCGGCGGCTGGCTGTTCAACCTGGGCTATATCGACTTCGCGGGCTCCTCGGCAATCCACATGGTGGGCGGCATCATGGCGTTTGTCGGCGCAGCAATACTCGGGCCGAGAATCGGCAAATATGTCAAGGATCCCAAGTCAGGTAAAAAAGTATCACGAGCTATTCCCGGCCATTCAATCACCCTGGGCGCTCTTGGTGTATTCATACTCTGGTTTGGCTGGTATGGCTTCAACGGCGCGGCGGCATTGAGCGTAGAGCAGATGGGCACAGTCTTTGCAACGACAACGATTGCTCCCGGCGTTGCCACAGTGGTTACAATGTTATTCACCTGGATCAAAAACGGCAAGCCCGACGTGTCCATGTCTCTTAACGGCGCGCTGGCCGGACTTGTCGCCATCACAGCCCCGTGCGCCGCGGTTGACGGTCTTGGCGCTTCCATCATCGGTTTTGTCGCCGGTCTCCTCGTCGTGGTCGCGGTCGAGTTTATCGATCTGAAGCTGCATGTGGACGACCCGGTGGGTGCCGTTGCGGTTCACGGCATTAACGGTATCTGGGGTACATTGGCGGTTGGCCTGTTCGCCACCACCTCGGCTCCCGGCGCAACGGTTGACGGCCTGTTCTACGGCGGCGGCTGGTCTCAGTTAGGCACACAGGCACTGGGTATACTCGCCATCGCAGCCTGGACAATAGTCATGTCCCTCATTCTCTTTGCAATCATCAAGAAGGTCAACGGCCTGCGCGTCTCGGCGGAAGAAGAGATTCAGGGTCTCGATATCAAAGAGCACGGTCTGGTCAGCGCCTATGGCGACTTCATGATCTCCATACCGATGGCAGATATGGGTGGGTCTGCAGTGCCGGCCGGCGCGGTTCCGGACGATGTAGCGGTTCCGGTGTTCAACAACGCACATCCGGGGGCCAAGATGACCAAGGTCACGATCATCACCAACCAGAACAAATTCTCTGCTCTGCAGAGTGCGCTGGACTCCATTGGCATTACGGGCGTCACGGTCACCAACGTCATGGGCTATGGCATGCAAAAAGGCCATCCGGTGAAATACAGAGGCGTCGAGATGGAAACCAAGCTGCTGCCCAAGGTTCAGGTGGACATCGTCATCTGCAAAGTGCCCACCGACCTGCTCGTCAGCACCGTCAAGAAGGCACTTTACACCGGCAACGTGGGCGATGGCAAGATATTCGTCTTCGACGTGGAAAACGTCATCAAAGTGCGCACGGGCGAGGAAGGCTACGCTGCCCTGCAAGATGAATCTTAAGGGTATCCATATAATTAAATAAGCACGAGACCCCCTAGCGCTTTCTGCAAACCTTGGGGGTCTCGTGCTTTTTCTTTTTGTTCGTTTATACCGCGGCTTTACGGCGCTGTTTGGAGATCGCCAGCGTCACAATCAGTATCACTGCCGCGAACCCCAGCTGTATCAGCATGCTTTCCACCACCGGACCAATGCTTTGGGCCGTCACCGCACCCATGTTCCGGATAGCATCCACCGCACGGATATACCAGTAGGTCGGCATAAAACTCCCGAGCGTCTGTACGGTCTTGCCCAGCAACGCCTGTTCCACGAATACGCCGCACAGGAAGCTCATACCCAGCGACACCACGTTGGTCAGAGCTGCCTGCACACCATGATTTTTGATGAACCTGCCCGCCAGAAAGCCGATGCACAGGCTGACCAGCGTAAACACCAGCGCGTTGACACACAGCAGCACCAGGCTGGCGTCAAACTTAACAGGCGCATTAGTGGCCAGTATATAAGCGCACATCACAGCCCACACCAGCAGCGCGAAGACCACATTGGCCAGCACAAGCTGCATGTTCATCCTCACGGGCTTCAGCGGTGCGCACAGCGTCCTGTTGCTCAAATTTGTCTCGTTGAACGACATCATCACCAGAGAAACGCCCATCATCATCGCGGCCAGCAGGCTGTACGCAAGAAACTGAAAATAGAACGTGATGTTGCTGGGCGGTGCGGGTGCAGCCTCCGGCTGTCTGAATTCCACCGTCGCCATGTTTTGCAGATCCTCTGCCACATAGCCCGCGATATCCTGCTGAGAAGCCTGCGGTATATTGTTGGCGTAAAGCAATGCCATGTTCAGGTATTTGTCCACGAGGAGGTCCGTGTAGATGCAGGCCGGTTTTCCGGCAACCGCCATTCTGTCTACCTGCACACCGCTGCCGTTCATGAAGCCTTCGGAGAACCCTTGGGGTATGGTGATCACACAGTCCGCCTGCTCGTAAAACAGCGCGTCCTGGATATCCTGCTCCCTGCTGCCGACCTGAACGATGACAGCGTTTTGCCCGATATACGCTTCCAGCCCTTGAGACAGCGGCGCATCGTCGTCTTCATTAAACAGTGCAATTTTGTATTTTGTTTCATAAAACGAGGCCGCCGACGACTGCCCGCTGAAAATACTCGATATGATAGCGGACAGCACCACGAACACGATCAGGTATATCATGATGATCTTGAAATGCTTCCGCATGACTCTGAAATAAGCGTTAAAGACTTGCATATCTCTGCCTCCTTGTAATCAGGTATACAATCAGAGTAAATACCGCCGAGAACCCCAGCAACAAGCCGATGTTCTCAAAGAACTTCGCGTACGATGTGTAGTAATACAGCGCATAGAACGCGTCGGAAATCAGATTGGCCGGGTTCAGATAGGCCATGATGGGCGCTGCGTGCACCACGGTGTATTTGATATCCGTTACCATCAGCCCCGACAGGAAGGACATCAGCAGGCTCGTCACCAGCAGCACCGCCGTTTTAATGCCTTCACCGCCTTTGATAGCGGCGCCGAGCATCGCGCCGAACGTGACGCCTGTGAGGCTGCCAGCCAAGCACGCAATCAGCACGAACAGCAGCTGATCTCCGAAACGGACACCCAGCACAAAGTCCAGATAGATTACCAGTACAACACAGGACAGAAATTGGATCAGTATGGCTGCCGGAAACGAGTATACCAGCATCTTTAGCTTGTTGACCGGCGCCACGTTCAGCCGCGCGCCGTTGGGCGACAGGTTGGCCTGTATGTCGGTGATCTCCTTGATCCCCCAGAAACCGCCGAACAGAGACGCCATCGCGATCAGCGCGTAGTAGTAGATCACCCAGCTCTCCGGATCCGCCTTGCCGGGCGCCATCGGCTTTACATGGCTCGCCCCGCCGTCAAACTGTATATCAGCCAGCGCAGCCGGGTTGCTGTGCGCAATACGCATAAACGCTGACCCCGTCTGCAAATAGCTGTCCATGAACTGCTTGATGATTGTCTGATTGATGCCCGTTTCCTTGACCACCACGTGCGCGCCCTCATCCAGCAGTACATACCCTTTGATTGTACCCTCTTCCAGCCTCCTGTCGGCCTCCTCCTGCGAAACCACCGTCACATCGAACAGCGGCTGCTCCGACTCACTGCCTGCGGAAACCGAATCCAGCGCGCTTTGAAAGGCGGCGTCCACCTGATATGCGGCACTGTCCACCACCGCAACCGGTATGCTGGTGAACGCATCACCACTGCCGATGTTGGAGAATGCCAGACTGAAAAACGTACCCAGCACCAGCGGATACATGAGCGTCCAGAATATCAGCTGCCGTTCACGCAGCAGGCATTTGAATCGGTTTGTAAAAATGTGCAGAAACATAATCTTTGCCTCCCCTTTCAGTCACGCAGTTCCTTGCCGGTCAGTTCCAGGAACACGTCGTTTAATGTCGGCGGCTCGCAGTATACCCGGCCGTGCGCGATATTGCGGCTGCCAAGGTACACCAGTATCGACGACAGGTTGCTGTGACCGTGCTCCGCATGCACCGTCAGCGTCTGTCCCGATACTTCCGCAGACAGCACGTAAGGCAGCTGCTTCACCGCATCCAGCAACCCGTTGTAAGCCCCCAGCAGCTCCACCGTGATCTTCTCGCCCTTCTTGATCATGCCTTTTAGCTCACTGTTTGTGCCCATCGCGATGATTTTGCCTTTATCCATGATGGCGATGCGCGTGCATATCTGCTCCACCTCTTCCATATAGTGCGAGGTGTATATCACCGTTGCGCCCAGTTTGTTCAGCTCCTTGATGCCTTCGAGTATATTGTTTCGGCTCTGCGGATCCACCGCCACCGTGGGCTCGTCGAGTATGATGAGCCTGGGCTTATGCGCAATGCCGCACGCGATGTTCAAACGCCGCAGCAGACCGCCGGACAGCTTTTTGGGGTAGAACTTCCTGAAGTCCTCCAGCCCAACGAACTTGATCGCTTCCTCCACCAGCTCGGCGCGCCTGCGTTTATCCTCCACGTAAAGCCCGCAGAAATAGTTGATATTCTGCTGTACCGTCATCTCATCAAACACCGCGACATTCTGCATCACGATGCCAATGTCACGCTTGATATCGTAAGCATCAGTCCGCATTGGCTTTCCAAACACCTCCACCGTTCCCTTGTCGAACTTCAGCAGCGATAATATGCAGTTGATTGTGGTTGTCTTGCCGGAGCCGTTGGGCCCCAACAGACCAAATATCTCCCCTGCCTCCACATCCAAGCTGAAATGATCGAGCGCGATGAGATCGCCGTATCTCTTAACCAGATTTTTAACGCTGACTACCATAAAAAACCCTCCAAAACTTTGTTATCTTCATTGTAGTCAAAACGCCTGTCACTTCACAGTGAAGCGGCTCACGAAATGAGTATGACATTTGTCACTGTTTCCGTTGCCATTCACCACGCCAAATGATAGAATTTGGATGGCAGACGGTATTATCATGGATGAAAAGGGAGCTTATATGCTGACGCTGAAGGAACAGGCACAGGTTTGCCGCATCGGGCTCGTAATCGGGTTGCTCTTACAGGCGGATGTAGCACGATGGGCGGACGGCATCATAGAGTCGGACGACAGCCCGGACAGCGCCCTCATCGACATATCGCTGATGGGCAGTTCAAACCTGCCCACTTTACTGACCGCTCTGTATGACGTGCAGGGGGACGCGGATTCCGGCAGGGTTGTCAACGCGGTACTGGGCATATGTGCGGTAAGGCTCCTGCGCGGCAGTTTGACCGCAGACGAAGCCGCCGTGGTGCTGGACGCGCTCGTCCCCGATATGTCCTGCCGCCGGTGCAACATCCGGGCGGAATATACTGCGCCCGTTGACCCCAAAACAGCCGCCGCCATCCGCGCCGCGCTGACCGAAAACGCCGCTGCAAAATTCCTTGCCCCTTATGCCGCTTATGCCACGGACATCACGCTGAAAGAGCCTGACTATGAGCAAACTGATTGACAAGCTGATACTGTTCATCATCAGCTTCGCTGTACTGGCGCAATACCACACCGATATTTATATCGTTGTTCCGGTGCTCTGTGCGATTGCAGCCAGTGCATTATTAAACTTCACTGAAAACGCAGCCAGCGCGGCTGTGCTGATTGGCTGGTGCGGTATCAGCTTATGGCAGCCTCACTTCACATTTTTTCTTCCGCTTGTCTGCTACGACCTGTTCCAATCGCGCTGGCGGTGGGCACTGTTCGCGGCGGTTGTTCCGCTGGCAGCGGCATACGCACGGCTGCCGCTGGACAGGACACTGTTCATTGCGCTGTTTATCGCGCTTTCCTGGCTGCTCAAGCGCCGCACGGAGGCTCTGGAGCGAACGCAGCGGGAATACCTGTCGCTGAGAGATACCACCAAGGAGTTCTCCATGCGGCTGGAGAATAAAAACAAGGAGCTGCTGGACAAGCAGGACTACGAGATACACCTTGCCACGCTGAACGAACGCAACCGCATCGCGCGGGACATCCACGACAACGTCGGGCACATATTGTCCAACACCATACTGCAGACGGGTGCGCTGATGGCCACCTGCCAGGATGAAGCGCTCAAAACCCGGCTGACCACGCTTAAAGACACGCTGTCGCAGGGCATGGACAGCATACGCAGCAGCGTCCACGATCTTCATGACGAGTCCGTGGACCTATATGCCGAAGTCAAGACGCTGGCAGACGGGTTCACATTCTGCGAACTTTCGCTGGACTATGATGTGGACTCCAGCCCGCCTAAGGCGGTGAAGTACGCGCTGCTGGCCGTGGTCAAGGAAGCGCTGTCCAACGTGATCCGCCATTCGGACGCCACGCGCGTGAGCGTGACGCTGCGAGAGCATCCGGCATTCTATCAGCTTGCTGTGCGAGATAACGGCAGCAAAAAAACGCCTGCGGGCGACGGCATCGGTTTGAAAAACATAGCACAGCGCGTTGAAGCTGCAGGCGGCCGCGTCAACATTACCGGCGACGACGGTTTCACCGTATTCGTATCGATACCCAAGGAGATCAAGCCATGAAACTGGTCATTGTAGACGACGACGCTCTGGTGGGGCTGTCCCTCAAAACCATCATCGAAGCCACCCCCGGCATGGAAGTGGCCGCCATCGGGCACAACGGCAAGGAGGCCATAGCGCTGTACGGTCAACACCGCCCCGACGTGCTGTTGATGGACATCCGCATGGACACGATGACGGGTCTGGAAGCGGGCGAGATCATACTCAAGCAGCATCCTGACGCACGCGTGCTGTTCCTCACCACGTTCGCGGACGACGATTACATCGTAAAAGCGCTCAAGATGGGCGCGAAGGGCTATCTGTTGAAGCAGAACTTCGAGAGCATCCTCCCGTCGCTCAGAGCCGTCGAGGCGGGGCAGAGCGTATTCGGTGAGGACATCATTGCCAAAATACCCACACTGATGAGCGCAGGCGGTAAAACAGACGCCAAAACGCTGGGGCTCACAGAAAAGGAAAGCGACCTCATCGCGTTGGTGGCCGAGGGCCTCAGCAACAAGGAGATCGCCCAACGTCTGTATCTGAGCGAAGGCACTGTGCGCAACAGCATCAGTGTGCTGCTTGACAAGCTCAATCTGCGGGGCCGCACCCAGCTCGCCATATTCTACTACAAAAACATCACGTCGGTTTAGGAGTCTCCAGTGCCACCTTATATCCTTCACGCAAATACAACAAAGGGCAGCCTGTCATGACTGCCCCATTTGCCGGCATCGCTATGCGTCTTTATTATAAATTAACAGACCGGATCGCCAGATGGTGCAAAACATATTATAATGGGTAATAATCCGCATATATACATAGCAGACACATGAATCGGGGGATATCGATGGAACAGGGCATACAGCTTTTCAACAATACGATGATGGAAGCCGTCGCGCAGAACAAGCGCTTTCTGAAGAAACGCGCGGCTTATGTTCCGGCATTCGCCAAGATCGCTGTCAATATAAAAAAATCAGCAAAAACTCGTGATACGCTGGCGCAAAGTGACGGCCTTGTCGTTCCGCCTGTGCTGATCTTAAGCGTCACCAACGTCTGCAACCTGTCCTGCAAAGGCTGCTACGCCTGCGATCAGCAGCGCGACCGGGCCGCCGAACTCAGCATGGACGATATCCGGCGCGTGGTCGACGAAGCGGCTGAACTTGGCGTCTGCGTGACGATGATCGCGGGTGGGGAGCCGCTGCTGAAGCCGGGCATACTTGAGCTGCCGGCGGCACATCCACAAATGCTGTTCATCATGTTTACCAACGGACTGCTGCTGGGCACCAAAGCCGCGCAGGCCGCCGCGCATTTGCGCAACCTGATCCCCATACTCAGCCTGGAAGGCGGGCGTGAGCTGACGGACGAGCGGCGCGGTGACGGTATGTACGACGCTGTGACCGAAGTCATGGCGAAGCTGGACGCAGAAAAACGCATGTTTGGCGTGTCCGTTACGCTCACCAGCCGTAACTACGACGAGATCATCCGCGGCGGATACCTAAACGATATGCAATCGCGCGGGTGCCGTGCCGCATTCCTCATCGAATACGTGCCGTGTGGCGCGGAGGATGAGACGCTGTGCCTCACCAACGAACAGAAGGATCATCTGCGCCTGGTCGAAAAGGACCTCTACAGGAAGTATGACATGCTGGTGGTGTCGCTGCCGGGAAACGAGGATCCGTACGGCGGATGTCTCGCGTCAGGTCGTGGTTTCCTGCATATCAGCTCTACCGGCGCGCTGGAGGCCTGCCCCTTCGCGCCGTTCTCCGACGCCAGCGTCAAGAATATGCCGCTCAAGGACGCGCTGCGCTCGCGCTTGCTGGCGAAGATACGCGAGGGGCACGAGACGCTCAAGGAGAGCCGCGGCGGCTGCGCACTCAAGGAGAACGCCGCCTGGGTCGCTTCTCTGCAAAACGCTGAATAATTAATGAACTAAGACCATGGTGGCGCTGACTCCACACCACCGCTCAAGGGACACGCCCCGCCTGTGCCCCGAAGGGGTATAAGAATCCCATAAAAAAGCCTTTAAAAAGGCTTTTTCGTATCTATTATTGCTGGTTAAGCTCTACATACCGTTCACCACGTTGACCGGCTGACCGGACAGGAAGGCCGCCACGTTCTTGGCCGTTTGTTCCATCAACCGCTCGCGTGCTGAACGCGCCGCCCACGCGATATGCGGCGTGATGATAATGTTCTTCGCGCCCAACAGCGGGTTGTCCGCGCGGATGGGTTCCGCAGACACCACGTCCACTGCCGCTCCCGCCACCCTGCCGCTTTCCAGCGCGTCGGCCAATGCCTGCTCATCAATCAAGCCGCCCCGTGCTATGTTGATAAACAGCACTCCGTCCTTCATGCGCGATAGTGTCTCCTGATTTATCAGGTACTTGGTCGCGTCAGTCAGCGGGCAGTGCAGGCTGATCACGTCCGATTGCGACAGCAATTGTTCCATTGTTACATATCGGAGCGCGTCTGACTCCGGCAGAGTCCGGCTGCCGCTCACTGCCAGCACTTTCATACCGAAAGCCTGTGCGATTGTTGCCGTTTTCTGCCCCGTGCGCCCCATCCCCACAATGCCCATCGACTTCCCGGCCAGTTCGGTCATCGAGTACTTCCAGAAGCAGAAATCGGGCGACACCGCCCATTCGCCGTTTTTCACCGCCTCCGCGTGCGCGCCGGTATGGCGGCACAGCTCCAGCAGCAGCGCAAACACCATCTCGGCCACCGCGTCCGTCGCATAGCCCGGTACGTTGCACACCGGTATGCCACGCTGATTTGCAGCGGCCACATCCACCACGTCGTAGCCCGTTGCCAATACGCCCACATATCTGATGCCCCGTAAGGTGTCAAACACTTTAGCCGTCAGCTGGGTTTTATTGGTCAGCACGATTTCCGCACCTCCGATGCGCTCCACAGTTTTCTCTGCCGTTGTTCGGTCGTATACAGTCAGTTCACCCAGCGCCTCCAGCGCCGCCCATGAAATATCTCCGGGGTTCATCGTATATCCGTCCAGCACCACTATTTTCATCGCAAACCTCCTTGCTGCATCCATTATACACGCAGTATCCCGCCCGGCTCAACTTTAGAAGCACAAAAAAAGACCACGGGGGTCACGTGGCCTTATTTGATGGATGCTTATGGGTAACGTTTCAAACCTGCATCAGCCCATTAATGGCTGATCGCCTTGTCGAGGACATCCTCGTAGTACTTCTTGGGCCTCACGCCCACCGCGCTGTCGACAACCTTGCCGTTCTTTAGAACGAACACGCTGGGGATGCTCATCACATTGAAATGCTGCGCTAACTCACGCTCCTCGTCTATGTTGACCTTGCCGATCACCACTTTATCGCCATACTGCTGGCTCAGCTGATCGATCGACGGCGAGAGCATACGGCACGGCGCGCACCATGACGCCCAAAAATCCAATAATACCGGCTTACCCGCCTCCACCACTTCCTTGTTGAAGTTTGCCATCGTTATATTTTTTGCCATATCCCTAAACCTCCTTGCGGAATTATTATTCGTCCTGTCCGACGAGTTTATCATAACGCCGCCTGGAGATTTTTACTGTGACATAGTTACGCTAATCGCAAATTACTTTCAATAAAATCTTGCCGCGCTTTAATTCAATGAGATCTTTCTCCGCCATCTTTTTCAGCTGCCGCGTGATCACCTCGCGGGACGAGCCCAGCTCGATTGCCAGCTTTTCGTGAGTCGCCTTCACTTCGTTTTCGGCGTTGGCGTTATGCTGCAGGTACGTCATAATACGCTCCTCGATGCTCTCGAACAACAGCATCTCAATGGTCTCGACAGACTGTATCAGCTTGTGCGCCAGCGCGTTAAACACATAAACCTTAAACGGGTCGCAGCGGTACAGCAGCTCCTTGAACGTATCGGGCGGTATCACAGCCAGCACGCTGTCCCGCTCAGCTTCGATGGAGAAGTCATACTCCACGTCACCCATTGCGCACACGCCAGCCATGATGCACAGCTCGCCCTCGCGGATGTGGTATAGCGTCATCTCCCGACCCTTGTCGGAAATGCGGAACAAGCGCAGCCGTCCGCGCAGCACCATCGGTATACCGGTACAGCGGCTGTTGTCACCCATCATGATCTGCCCCTTGCCCAGCTCCCGCCTGATCACACTTCTCTTAAGCAGTTCCGCATCCGCCGGTTTCATCTGCTCAAAGAAGGGAAATCTGTCGAAAACGCTTTTTTCCATCCGCCGCCTCCTTCATGCCAGTGTTTTCAGTATATGGTTGAAATATATGCCGTACCGTGTCTATAATGGAGACAATCCATCGAATTAAAGGGGATTCCGGTGAAAAAGCTGTTTTTGTGTCTCCTCGCCCTCTATGTGGCGGCGCTGGCCGCCTGCGTGCCCCAAACCGTCCAATCAGGCGGTGTGGTGGTGCGTGCCGCGGAGCCTTTGTCCACCCTGTCCCCCGAAGACCTCGGCGATTTTGCCAAGGAGCCCATCGTCTACGTCACCAAATCCGGCGAGAAATATCACGAGGCCGGATGCTCCCACCTGTCTGATTCCAGCATCCCCATCACACTGGCACAAGCAATTCAGGAAGGCAAGGAGCCATGCGGCCGCTGCCATGTTGTGCTGAGTAGTGCGGAGGCCGTTTCCACTGTGGCTCCGGAAAACCTCGTAGACTACACCGACGAGCCCATCGTCTACGTCACCGAATCCGGCGAGAAATATCACGAGGCCGGATGCTCCCACCTGTCTGATTCCAGCATCCCCATCACATTGGAGCAGGCACTGCAGGAGGGCAAGGAGCCGTGCAGCCGCTGCCATCCCGACTAAAGCCTATAATAGATTATACCACGGCTGTTCCGGATCTGACAATTGTCGCCAATCCAAAAAGCGCCCAGCGGTAAGCCCGCAGAGCGCTCGTATATGTATGGATTATTCCGCGTCGTACTTGCCACTCACCAGCAGGCGGTGGTACAGCCATATGCCCAGTGGCCAGTTGGCGATAAACAGCACGAACCATACTGACCACAAGCCATTATTGTAAATAAGCATGCTGACGTTATAAACGAACAGAACCAAGGATACTGCGCCCCAAACGATCAGCGCGATGCGCATCAGCTTCCTGTAACGCCATGCCCACGGTGAGCACCGCGTCTAGCTGGCGCTTGTACAGGATGTGTGTGATCAGCAGCCATACGCCCAGCGCAACACCCAGAAATACGGCTATTGTGATAAATGCGGGAATGTAGGACGTACCCGACTGGTATGATGACAGCAAATACACCAGCCAGCCCAGCATATACTCCCCCGCCACCAGCAGCGCTCCATAACGAGAATAATGCCAGTTCAGGCGGCTCGTGTACGCGCTGCGTCTGTTGCCGGATACCTGATCCAGAAGCGGCGTTAAGTCCCCCATCGACGCGATCCTTCACCGCATCATTGTATGTACTCCCCATCGCCTGATACTCCTCTGTTTTGAGGTGCAGCGTGTCGCGCAGCTCCTCGATCTGTTCACGCACCTCTTCGGTGTCCGGATATTGCTTTTTGATACTGCTCAGATAATCATTGATACCGCCCATTGTTCAGACCTCCAATAATTGATCGATCACGCTTTTCGCGTATTCCCAGTTTTTCAGGTTCTGCGCATGCACAGCCGCGCCTTTAGACGTGATGCGGTAATAGCGACGCCGCGCGCCTTGGGTCTCATCGCCCCAATACGCCTCAATTAACCCCTGCGCTTCCAGCCGCCGGATCGTGCTGTACATTGAAGGCTCCTTGAGCTCATACCTCCCGTCGCTTTTCTGCGCCACCAGCTTGCCCATCTCATAGCCGTATTTGTCGCCGCTCTTTAAGAATCCGAGCAGCATCGTATCAATATGTCCGCGTATGAGGTCGCTGCTGAGTTCCATAACCTCACCTCCGATCCTTAATGTAACACATATTACTATGCGCGTCAATGTATTTTGTTACAAATTGTATTGTTCATCATGCAGTAATATTTTTTGATTATATTGAAATTGCTCTACCCAGCCTTATAAGCAGTTACCAAAGTTAGCACAGATAGTTCAAACACCGGAATTAAAAAAGGCAGGATATTTGATTGATATCCTGCCTTTGCGACTGTTCACTTAGCTGTTCTTGTAGGCCCTCGCCCGCTCATCCTTGCCCAGCAGCGCCTTGCGCAGCCGGATGCTCTTGGGCGTGACCTCCACCAGCTCATCGTCCGCGATGAACTCCAGCGACTGCTCAAGGCTGAGTATCGTCGCCGGCGTCAGCCGAAGCGCCTCGTCCGAGCCGGACGCGCGCGTGTTGGTCAGCTGCTTCTTCTTGCACACGTTAATCACGATATCTTCCTGCCGCGCGTTCTCGCCCACGACCATGCCTGCATACACAGCAACGCCCGCGCCTATGAACAGCCGGCCGCGCTCCTGCGCGTTAAACAGCCCATAGGCTGTGGTCTCCCCCTGCTCGTGCGCCATGATGGAGCCGCGCTGCCGCTCGGGGATATCGCCCGCCCAGTCCTCATAGCCGCTGAATATGTGGTTCAGTATGCCGTTGCCCTTGGTGTCCGTCATAAACTCGTTACGGTAGCCGATCAATCCGCGCGCGGGTATCTTAAACTCCAGCCGTGTCGCGCCGCCCTCGGTGCTCATGTCCACCAGCTGCGCCTTGCGCGTGTTCAGCTTGTCGATCACCACGCCGGTGTAGTCGCCCGGTACGTCGATCATCAGCAGCTCAAACGGCTCCAGCACCTGCCCCTTTTCTTCCTTCAATATCACGCGCGGTCGGGACACCGAGAACTCAAAGCCCTCGCGACGCATCGTCTCGATCAGTATCGACAGGTGCAGTTCGCCCCGGCCGGATACCTTGAAAGAATCTGTGGAATCTGTCTCCTCCACGCGCAGTGAGACGTTGGTCTCCAGCTCGCGGAACAGCCGCTCCCGCAGGTTGCGCGACGTGACGTACTTGCCCTCGCGTCCCGCAAACGGGCTGTTGTTGACAATGAAGTTCATCGACACCGTGGGCTCGTCAATCTTGACAAACGGCAGCGGCTCCACCGCCTCAGGGTCGCACACCGTCTCGCCGATGTTAACGTCCGGGATGCCCGCGATGGACGCGATGTCCCCAAAGCCCACTGTCTCCGCCTCAACGCGCCTCAGCCCCTGAAACGTGAACAGCTTGGTGATGCGCACGTTCTGTGTGGTGCCGTCCACCTTGCAAAGCGTGGCCGTCATGCCGCGCTTCAGCGCGCCGCGCTCCACGCGGCCGATAGCGATGCGGCCGATGTATTCATCGTAGTCAATGTTGCTCACCAGAAACTGCGCAGGGCCGTCAGGCTCGCCTTTCGGCGCGGGCACGTGCTGCAGTATCGCATCAAACAGCGCATGGATACCTTCATCCTGTTCCTCGGGAGACAGTGACGCCGTGCCCTCCTTCGCGGACGTGTACACCACCGGAAAGTCCAGCTGGTCTTCCGACGCGTCAAGCTCAATGAACAGGTCGATGATGCCGTCCAGCACCACGTCGGGGCGTGCGCCCGGCCTGTCCACCTTGTTGATGACAGCCATCACATGCTTGCCCAGCGCCAACGCTTTTTTCAGCACAAAGCGCGTCTGCGGCATACAGCCCTCAAACGCATCCACCAGCAGCAGCACGCTGTCCACCATCGTGAGCACGCGCTCCACCTCGCCGCCGAAGTCGGCATGACCCGGCGTATCCACGATGTTGATCTTGACTCCCTCGTAATGTATCGCAGTGTTCTTCGCCAGTATCGTGATGCCCCGTTCCTGCTCCAGATCTTCCGAATCCATCACGCGCTCGCGCACCGCCTCATTGACACGGAATATGCCTGACTGACGCAGCATCTGATCCACCAGCGTGGTCTTGCCGTGATCGACGTGCGCCACAATCGCTATGTTTCTGATATTCTCCTGTTTTTGCATACAATCTCCGATTACATTTTATGACCGCAGATGATTATATGCTTTTGCACGGCGGAATTCAAGATTTTTTGTGTAAAATGGTTATTTGCCCATCTTCGAGCCCAGTATGTGTATAAAACGCATCTTTGTGTACTCGTAAGTGGACAGTGCACGGTCGAGGCTGTCGTAAGTATGCGTGCAAACCAGAATGTTGTCCAGCGACGGTTGTTTGCCGACGGAGACAATCACCTGCGAATGCGAGTACCGCCCCTTGTCGCTGGCGAACTGCGAGATATCCCCCGGCTGGACCTCGTCCATGGACACCTCAATGCCCGCCGGTCCCGGCCCCGACTTGCGCACCAGAAAGCTGTACAGAAACTCCACGCCCGTCCACGACGGCGAGCGGCTGTTCGCGCTGTAATAATACCAGCCGAACGTGGGTGTCGGATTCATAACACCGCCGCCCGCGTGGATGCACTGTGACGCGAAGTTGGTGCAGTCCCCGCCCAGCTTGTCAAAGTTGTAGTAGTTCGGGTTGCGCGACAGCGCCCATTTGCGCGCGTAGTCCACCGCGGCTTCCCTGTCGTATACCAGCATAGAAACACCCCCGTATATCATACGAGGGCAGTACTTATACTGTGTTTACTTTTCGCGCCAGTCCTCCACCAGCGCCTTCAGACGCACCACGCCGCTTTTGATTTCCTCCGGCGTCAGGTGGCCGTAGCCCAGCAGCAGCTTGTCTTCGTGCCGTCCTTTTTCTATGCAGTGCGCCTCCACCGTGGACAAGCGTATACCCTGCCGCTTGGCCTCTTCCAGAAACGCCGCATCAAAGCGTACGCCGGGAAACGCTGCCGCCAGATGCAGCCCCGCCGTGTCGCCCCACGGCTGCCACCTGTGGCCGAAATCTTCCGTCAGACTGTCAATCAGCGTCTGCCTGCGCCGTCCGTACGCTTTGCGCATCGCCAGTACATGCCGGTCCAGCTTGCGCGAGCGCATGAATTCCGCCAGCGCCGCCTGCTCAATGGATGGGTTCTGCACGTCGGTGTGCGTACGCAGCCGGCTCCACCTTTCCTGCAGCGGCCGCGGGACGATGGCGTACCCGATGCGCAGCGCGGGGTACAGCACCTTGCTGAACGTGCCCACGTAAATCACGCGCTGGTTATCCATCGCCACCATCGGCGAGACAGGCTCGCCCGCATACCTGAACTCGCTGTCATAGTCATCCTCAATGATGTACGTATCGTTGGCGCGGGTGTACTGTATCAATGCAGCACGGCGGGACGCGGTCAGTATGCCGCCCATCGGGAACTGGTGCGACGGCGTCACATACACCGGCCCCGGCGGATATTCACCGATGCCGTCCGTCGTCATCCCCTTAGCATCCACAGGCACCGGGCACACGGTATATCCTTTCTCCGCAAACGTCTGCAGCATGCCGCTGTGACACGGATCCTCCACCAGAACATGCTTCCCTAAAGCCGCCAATACCTCCGACGCGATATGCAGTGCGTGCGTCGCCCCCGCGGTAATGAATATATCCTTCGGGTCAGCCTGAATGCCGCGGATACGGTATAACCAGCCGCTGATTTCTGCGCGCAGCGCCGACAGCCCTTGTGCGCCCGCGTAACCCAGCTGCGACAGCGGTAAACTGTCCGCACAGCGGTGCAGCACCTGCACGAACGCCGCCCACGGAAACAACCGCAGCTCCGGCTGTCCCGTCCGGAAATCCGCCTTCCAAATGCGCCTTGGCGCTTGCGGACGTTCCGGCGCTTTTTCCATCACGTCCAGCAGCAACCCGGCGGCTACCCGCGTGGGCGCGCCCTGACGGCTCTCCGCATACCCTTCGGCGATCAGCATGTCGTAAGCCTCGCACACGGTGTTCCGCGACACACCCAGAGCGTGCGCCAACTCCCGCGTGGAGGGCAGCACTTCGCCCGCGGCCAGTCGCCCCAGCGTCATCGCCTCTTTGAGTGCCTGATAGATCTGCCGCCGCAGCGATAACTCGCCTGTCCGGTTTAAAACTATCCCCAGCATGAACTCACCTCCACTGGTCTGTCGGTATTCCCAATTAACCGGCTCTTTTACATACCAGTTATTCTGTTATGATAATACCATAAAAATAAGCACAGTGAAGCGGGGAAAGCAGTGGGTATTCAGAAAATCAAAGGGGCGGCCTATTTAGCGGGCGCATTTGCACTGGCGGGAACGTCGGTGGTGTGCGCGCGCATCGTGTCGGGACATTTGGGGACGTTCACCATTACGGCGATCAGCATGGTGTTCGCGTTGTTGTTCCTGCTGCCCGTATGCGGCAGGCGCATCGCAGCGATGGTGCGCAGCATGACGGCGGGCGACTGGCTCAGTACCGGCCTGCAGGCGCTGATCGGCATATTCCTGTTCCGTTTCTTCCTGCTGAACGGCGTAGCGCGCACCAGCGCGGCGGAAGCCGGAATACTCACCGGCGCAACGCCCGCCATCACCGCAATCCTCGCCTGGGCGCTGCTCAAGGAACGTATCAGCGTTTTCTCAGCGGCGGGCGTCGCTGCCACAGTCTGCGGAGTGCTGCTGATACAAGGGCTGCTTACCCCGGGTCAAAAGCTCTCAGCAGAACATGTTTGGGGCAACCTGCTGGTGCTCTGTGCGGCAGCCAGTGAATCCGTGTTCAACATACTGTCGCGTGTGTTCGCCGTCAAAGGTGCGGCGCGGCAGCGGCAGACAGACCCGCTCGTGCAGACCACACTGGTCGCCGCCTTCGCGCTGGCGCTGTGCCTGATGCCCGCGTTGTTTGAGCAACCCGTCCCACGGCTGCAAACGCTTGATTTAAGCGGTTGGCTGGCTCTCGCGTGGTACGGCGTGTTTGTGACAGCGCTGGCGTTCATCTGCTGGTATGCGGGCATCAAGCGCTGCCCGGCTTCCATGGCGGCGGCATTCTCCGGTATGATGCCGCTCACAGCAATGCTACTTTCCGTCACACTGCTGGGCGAAGCCGCCGGGTGGACGCAATGGCTGGGCGGCACCTTGGTGATGCTGGGCATGGCGCTGATCGGGATGAAGAGGAAGGCTCGCCAAACTAGACTTATCGCTTACGCAGAAGACAATCTTACTCCTTAGAAGCAAAAAAGGGCTCGCGCCCATAATACTGTACGTAAAGACCTTGGCGGCCCTACCTCCAAACCTTCGCTTAAGGGATGCCTCCCTTAAGAATCCCCAGCAGGTAAAAGCCTTATCAGGAAATATTGGAATACTCAATGAATATAATCATTTTTCCATCTTTGCTGAACATCAGGTGTCACTGTATCCTCTTATACCTCCGTTTTCACACCCGGCCCGGCCAGCGTGCTGCGTCCGCCCGATAGCTTCTTCACCTCAATCTGCACATCAATGCGCTCTTTAAGCGCCTCCACATGGGAGATCACGCCCACCAGTTTGCCCTCGCGGCTCCCGATGGTGGATAGCGTTTGCAGCGCTGCCTCCATGAAGTTCTCGTCCAGCGACGCGAATCCCTCGTCGATGAACAGCGAGTCGATCCGCGCCCGTCCGGACGACATCTCGGACAGCCCCAGTGCCAAGGCCAGCGACACGATGAAGCTCTCGCCGCCCGAGAGGTTGGCCGTCGGCCGCTGCTCGCCTGCCTGATACGTGTCCACTACCGCCAGTTCCAGCGGCTTGCCCGCATTCGAGTCATCGCGTACCAGCACGTAGCGGTCGCTCATCCGCTTGAGGTTGGCATTGGCGAAGCGCAGCAGCGACTCAAATGTGATGCTCTGCGCGATGCGGCTGAATTTGGAACCGTCCGCAGAGCCGATCAGCGCGTTCAACGCATCCCACTTCTCCAATGACTTCTTCTGTGCGGATTCCTCTGATTTGAGATTTTTCAGCTTGTGGCGGCTCTGCGTATTGACTTTGAGTATCTGGGCCACCACGCCCTTCTGCGCCGTCTGTTCGGTCACCAGCGCACCCAGCGCGTTGCTGGCGTAGTGCAGCGCATCCTCCTCCGGCTTTTCGCCCAACCGGGACAGCATCTCCGCCCACACCTCAAACCGCGCCGCCATATCCTGCGCGTCGGAAACCGCCGCCACACCCGCAGCATCCGCCAGCGCTGACGCGTATATATCGTCCATCTGCCGCGCGTCCTGCTCCAGCTCACCCTGCGTCCGTGCGATGTCCCGCGTGTTCTGCAGCACAGCGCGTTCGGCCTGCTCCGCGTCCTTGCGGCGCTGCTCCTTGACCGCAGCCAGCTGCTGCGTGAGCGCCTCCGACGACGATTCCTCAACGTCTGCCGACTTGCCGCCGAACAGCCGGATACGCTCTTCGCCCAGCGCCGCCGCGTTGATCTGCGCCTTGCTCAACTCGACCGACCGCGCCTCCATCTGCGCCTCGATGTCGTGTATGGCGCGTCGGTTGTTTTCGATCTGCTGTACGTCCTTATCCACACCGCCCAGCTTCTCTGTCAGCGCGTTCACCCGCTCCTGTGCTTCGCTGCGCTGACGCGCCAATGCCGCATGCGTGCGCAGCACATTCTGCGCGTCGGCCAAGGCCTGCCGCAGCGCCACCGCGTCGCTCAAGTCCGCTACCTGCCCGGCGAGCATTTCGGTCTGCCGCTGCACGAAAATTTCTTTCTCCTTGATCAGCTTGGCTTGCTCGTCCGCTGCGGCAGCGGCCTGCGCCGCCTGCTGTTGCAATTGCTTGAGTTCCCGCTGCGCCGCCGCGTTCTCCGCTTCGCACCGCTTCAGCCACGCGTCGTCGAACGGCTTGTCCGCCTCCGGATGCTCCACCGAGCCGCACAGCGGACATGGCTGCCCGGACTTCAGGTTCTGCCGCTCCTGTCCGAACCGCTGCTCCAGCCGCGCAAACAGCAGCCTGTCTTCCGCCTGTTTCGCAGGCTGATCCAGCTCTTTCTCTCGGCCCTGCAGCGTCTGCGCCTGTGCCTGCACCTGTGCAAGCTTCGCCTGCCTCTCCGCGATCTCAGCCAGCGCTTCCGCGATTGGCACGGCGATGCCCAGCATATCCGTCTGCCGCTGCCAGTACGCCTCGTCCTGCTGTTTCAGCGCTGCCGCCATCTGCGCGCGCAGCGCCACTTCCGCGCTCTTCGCCGCATTCAGCTCGTCCTGCGCACTCTTCAGCAGCCGCGGCCCCACGTTGGGATCGCGGTACAGCGCGCCGTATGTCTCATTGTCCTGATCCGGCATGTATTTCTTGAATAGCGCCAGTATCTCGCGCTTGTATACGTCAATGCGTTTTGTGTCTTCGCCAATCTCTTTGGTCAGCCTGTCGATGTCCGCCTGCTGCGCTGCAGACTGTTGATCCAATGCACGGACGGTTTTCAGCGTTTCAGCCAGCGCAGCCTGCGCCTGCTTCTGCGCCGTTTCCTGCCGCTCCGCCTCTTCCAGATCCCGCTGCCGGTCTGCCAAACTGTCTGCCAGCGCCTGCGAACCGCTACGGTACCGTTTCAGCTCCGTCTCCTTGGCGTGCAGCCGCGTGATACTGTTAATACACGCCGCCAGCTTGTCCTTCAACGCCGCGTGCACAGGTATCGCCGCCTCCAGATGTTTCAGTTCGTCCTCGCGCTCCGCCGCCTCCGCTTCGCTCAGCACCTCGGCGGATACCTCGTCGATGCGCGAGCGCGTCTGCTGCAGTGCAAGGCGCGCCTGCTTGGCGCGCTCAAACGCCGCCATCGACAGGCGGCGATACAACCCCATATCCGTCATCTGCTCCAGAATCGCGGCACGGTCATTGGAATTCGCCTGCAGAAACTCGGCAAACTTGAACTGCGCCAGCATGATGGAGCGCGTGAACCGCTCAAAGTTGAGACCCGTCAGCTCCTCAATCACAGCCTCCGTTCCGCGGATGCTGTCGGCAATCTGCTTCCACTGCCCTGCGTCATGCTCGAACACCTCGCGCTTCACCGCACGCAACGGCTTGGAACCGCGTCCCGTACGCCCGTGCTCGAACCGGCTCATATACCGCTTTCCTCGGGACGTGAAAACCACCTCAGCGGCGCACCCGGCCTCATTCTTGTTCATCAGCTCGTCCTGCGTGTCGCAGATAGTGATAATGCGCGGCGTTCGACCGTACAGCGCCAGGCACATCGCGTCCATCACCGTGGTCTTGCCCGCGCCGGACGGCCCCACGATGGCAAACAATCCGCCCGCGTACGCCCGGTCACACAGATCGATCTCAAAGCGTCCCGCCAGCGAATTCAAATTTTCGATGACTACTCTCTCTATGCGCATGATTCCGCATCCTCCAGCCCTGCTACCAGCTCGTTGAAGCCGCCGATCAGCGTTTCGCGCTGCTCCCCGCTTAGTTGGGCGCTTTCCAGACATCGCAGGAACACATCCTGCACCGACAGCGTCTCCAGTGTCTCCGTCTCGCCCGCACTGATTGATTGGCCTGCCGCGCCCGTCGCACGGATGCTCAGTACCTGCGCGTGCCCGCCCTTCACCGCGTCGTTCACGTCCGCTGCCAGATGCGGGCAGGCATCGGTGCCGGTGTACGTCACCTCCACCCACACGTTCTCGTTTGCCAGAGCGGCCAATTCAGATAGTATTTCCTCACGCCCGCCACGCACCGCAACCAGCCGCGCGAACGCAGGCACCTCAATCTCGTTTACCGCCATGCCGCCGGAGAAATCCACCTCCAGCAAGCGCTTCTGAGCTGTCTCGCCGAAGCTCATTGCCAACGGCGCGCCGCAGTAGCGAATATTATTCCGCCCCGCTACGCGCTGCGCCCCGTGGATATGCCCCAACGCCACGTAATCGATGTCCGTCGGAAAAATATCCGCGCCCACTTGTCCAAGTGTGCCCACATACAACTCGCGCACGCCGTCGCCTTCGCTGCGCAGCGCGCCCGCCGCGAACAGATGCCCCGTCGCCACGATGGGTACATCGCCGTAGTTTTCCCGCATATTCAGCGCCGCCCGCACCACGTCCTGATAGAACTGCGCGGTCGCGCGCACGATTTTCTCGTCGCTGCTCTCGCCGTCGTCCTCCAACCGTACCAATTCACTCTTGCGCAGATACGGCACGGCGATGCATAGCGCGCCCACAGTCCCGTTCTGTTCTCGCAGCGGTATCACATGCCGTTCGGGTTCCCCCGCGAGCCCGACGGTGTGAATGTTCAGCCGCTCCAGCACGCCGGACGGCGCTTCCAGCAGCGTGGGGGAGTCGTGGTTGCCCGCCACCACAACCACCGTCTGGCAGCATGTGCCCAGAAGCGACGTTAGGAAGTCGTAGTACAGCCGCTGCGCCTGACCGCCCGGCGCACCGTTGTCAAACACATCGCCCGCCACGATCAGCGCGTCGATCCCCCGCTCGCAAATCGTGCCCTTAAGCCATTGCAGAAACTGTTCATGCTCATCGTATCTCTTCTTGGCGTACAGCGTATGCCCGATGTGCCAGTCGGACGTGTGCAGTATCTTCATGCGCCCTCCCATTTATATCAAGTCTGGCGGTATTTCTAATTGCTTTCATCCATTCTATCATGCCCGATACCCCTTTTCAATGCGGGCATACCCATGGCAGTTAACTAAAAAAAGGGCTGCTCCAAATAAAGAAACAGCCCCTGTTTATTGGCTTACACCTTCAGCTTCGCGAACCGCTCCATCGCTTTGATGGTGTTCTCGCGCGTGTTGAACGCTGTCAGGCGGAAGTAGCCCTCGCCTGCGCTGCCGAAGCCCGCGCCCGGCGTGCCCGCTACGCCCGCGTTCAGCAGGGCATCAAAGAAGTCCCACGACGGCATGCCGCCCGGTGTCTTCAGCCACACGTACGGCGAGTTGACGCCGCCCCAGCAGTCGATGCCGATGGCCGCCAAACCCTCACGGATCACCTTGGCATTACCCAGGTAGAAGTCGATGATCTCTTTGATCTGTGCCTTGCCCGCATCCGAGTAACAGGCGAGCGCGCCCTTCTGTGTCACATACGGCACCCCGTTAAACTTGGTGGTATGGCGGCGGTTCCACATCGCGTTCAGCGAATGCAGGTTGCCGTCGCTGTCCGCGCCCATCAGGTCTTTGGGCACCACGGTGAACGCGCAGCGCGTACCGGTAAAGCCTGCCGTCTTGGAATAGCTGCGGAACTCGATGGCCACTTCCTTTGCGCCCTCGATCTCGTAGATGCTGTGCGGTATACCGTCCTCGCGGATGAACGCCTCATACGCCGCGTCAAATAATATGATCGCACCGCTCTTCTTCGCGTACTGCACCCATTCCGTCAGCTCCGCCTTGGTAAGCGCGGTGCCTGTCGGGTTGTTGGGGTAGCACAGGTAGATGATGTCCACCGGCCCTGTAGGCAGTGACGGCTTGAAGCCGTTGGCCGCCGTGCTTGGCAGATAGGTGATGCTCTCGTAGGCGTTCTTTGCCGCGTCAAAATCACCCGAGCGCCCTGCCATCACATTGGTGTCCACGTACACCGGATACACCGGGTCTTGCACCGCAATGGTACACTGGTCGGAGAACAGCTCCTGTATGTTGCCGGTGTCGCACTTGGCGCCGTCCGATACGAACACCTCGTCCGCCGATATGCCAAGGCCAGCATAATCGTTCACGGCAATGGCCTCGCGCAGCCATGAATAGCCTTGTTCGGGGCCGTAACCATGGAAGCCGCCAGCCGTCGCCATGTCATCCACCGCTGCTTTCATCGCCTCGGTCACAGCAGGCGGCAGCGGGCAGGTGACGTCGCCGATGCCCAGCTTGATGATGTCTCCGCCGTGTGCGCCGATTCGCTTGGCCATTTCGGAAAACAGATAGCTTCCTCTTAAACGACTGTAATTCTCGTTGATCAATACCATGGTGTTTCTCCTTTTATTTTTCGCTGAACGCCCGATGTAATGTAATGCCTCAAGTATCACATCCGCCGGCGTTTTGCTTCAGTATTTCCTTTGTCTGTCAAACCTTTTTCATTCTACCCAAAACGCGCGCACGCGTCAACACCATAGACTTGTCCTGCTGTCCGGCTGTCAGCCGGGTATGCGCACCGGCATGCCGGACACAAAGTCGCTGGGACGCAGCCGCTCATTGGCGGACAGCAGCGCACTGACGGGGATGCCGTGACGCTCGGCCACGCTCACCAGAGTGTCCTCATGCCCCAGCGTATACCATTTTCCGCCGCGCTCCCGCCGCCGTTTCACATGCACCGTCTGTCCGGGCTCAACGTCCATAGGCTTCACGTCCGCGTTCAGCGTACAAAATGTCGTGAGATCCATACCGAATTTACGCAGCACGTCGAAAAGCCCCTCGTTCTCCCCCAGTGTATAGACCCCGTCAGCCTGAATATGAGGGGCAGATGGTACAACAATCACCTGCCCGGCCGTCGCGCTATTGGGGTTCACATACGGGTTGGCCGACAGCAGGTCTGCCAATGTCAGATTATGCCGCCGCGCCACAGCCAACAGTGTTTCGCCGCGCCGAAGCGCGTAAAAGGTGCCGCAGCCGCACCCGCCCTGCACGCTGGGTATCTTGAGCCGCAGCCCCGGAACAGCCTCGTCCACACCGTTTTTATCCCGGAGCGCCTGCTCGCTTACCGCAAACCGATTTGCTACGGATGCCAGGGTTTCTCCCGGCTGTACCTTATAATCAAAATAATTGTAAGTGCAATGTGCCATAATGATTCGCCTCACTCATAGAAAATTGGTCGTCCTATATCCTATGCGCAAGGGTGATGTTTAAGAAACGGAAGTTTTGTCTTCTATCAGCGAAATGAGGGGATATATGTCGTTGTATTGCTTTTGCAGGAACATACGGCTGCCTTTGGAGAAAAGGATCTCCGCAACCCTGTCCGCGTCGGCCAGTGCCAGCCGCTCGTGTGCGCACAGCACCGGCGATATGCCGTTGATATCACCCGTCGCCTGCTTGTTGAGGCAGCCGCAGTGGTGGTTGCATCGCGACTGTATCGCACAGCCTGCGCACGCCCCATAGGTCTCCTCGGCCCTGTGATACAGCCATATCCGCCGGCTCTCGTCGATGCCGGAGAATACGTCGCCCAAGGCGTAATCGCCTTCGCCCACGAATTGCACGCACGGGTACAGCCGCCCGTCCGTATCCACCGACAGCTGCTTGATGCCCAGCTGGCACCGCTGCTCGCAGTAGCGCTCCCCGTCGATGTGCGAGCGCATTTTCACCTCGAACGGCGAGAAATAGAATTTCTCCTCCGCGAGCGTCCAGCCGATATACATATCAGCGAGACGGCTGAACTGGCGTTCCAGCTCCTCCATGTGCGCGTCGGTCCACGCGGCGTCCTTTTCAAAGTTCAGCGAGCAGATGTAATACTTGAAACCGAGATCATGCAGGCGCTGCACGCCGTCCGCGTACCACTGTATCGTATCCGGGTTGACCACCATCATCGCGCAGGCATACGGCTGATGCTCCAGCAGGCGTTTCGCCGCGTCCTCCACGCGCGCATAACTGCCCGTGCTGTCTGCGAAAATGCGGTGCGCGTTGTGCGCTGCCTGTGTGCCGTCCAAACTCATTGCGATCATCACGCGGTTGTCAGAGCAAAACCGCAGAAACTCATCATCAAGCAGCGTGCCGTTGGTGGTCAGCTTGAAATGGAATGCGCAGCCCTGTTTCTCGCCCATGGCTTGGGCGTATGCCACCATCTCGCGTATCAGGTCCTTGCACAGCAGCGGTTCGCCGCCGAAGAACGACAGCCCTACGCTGCCGCCTGGTGCCACAGCCCTGTCCACCGCGGCCCGCGCGGTCTCCGCCGTCATGTGTTTCGGTTTCTGCTTATGCACATAGCAGTAATGGCACTGCAGGTTGCAGGCGTTTGTCAGGTGCAGCGTGTAATGCATCAGATGACCCCCTGGCTTTTGAGCCACTCGAAGAAATCTTTCGCCTGCGTTTTAAGCTGTTCCCTGGCGAGCGCGGCGCTCTTCTCACTGGGCTGTAATGACATATCTTCGGGTTCCTGTTTGCCGACGCTCGCGCACGGGTCGTACAGCACTCCTACGTGATAACCGTAATTGTCCGGCACAGCACCTTCCAGCGCCTCACTGAGCTGCGCTGCCGCGTCTGCTGTTGCATATGTACCCGCTGAGATCGTCTCTTCGGTGTAGTTCCATTCCCCCACATCCGCCGTGGATACATATTCGATGAACACACCATGCGCCGTGTCCGCGAAGTCCGGGCTGAGCGAAATATACTCATCGGGCGGCTTGGGAGCATCCGAGTTGTACATCTGCAGCACGTTAGAAAGAGTCGGAGTGTCGCTTTGGGTGAATTTGAGTCCGTATTCCGCCGCTGCCGCGTTGATCACACTAAGCGCCTCCTCCTCGGACAGAAACGCGGGTGGCGCGATCATCACGCAGCCGAACGCGCCCGTCCCCTCGCCGTGCAGGAACAGCGGCGCGATGTTAATGGTTGGCGCTGCCGGTTCTCCATCAGTCGGCATCTCAATGACAGGCGTCTCGGCAGGCATAACAGAGCCGCCGGCTGCCGTTTCTTCCGTCACTGTCTCAGGCGGCATGGGTACGCCTGCCAGCGGCGGCTCCGGCGCGCAGCCTGCCAGCGACATCGCCGCCAGCGTCCCCAGCGCAATCTTCGCTGCTGCGTTTCCTACCCACCTCTGTGGCGGCTGTGTTTTTAGCGTCTCCGCCTGCACTTCTTCCTTGATCGGATACTTTGGAGCCTTGACGCTCCGTACAGGTTTGATTTCCATACCGTCCTCCCGGCTAAATCACGCCCTCGTTCTTCAGCCATTCAAAGAATTCTTTCGCCTGCTTTTTAAGCTGCTCCACAGACTGTGTACGCGACTCTGTCTCCGAAGTCTCCGACAACTCACACGGGTCATACAGCACTCCGGCTGTAGAGATGGTGTCGCTGTATGCGTCGTCCAGCGCATCACTCAGCTGTGCCGCCGCGCCCCTTGTGTCATACTGCTCCACGCTGGACATCACGTTGTCGCTTTTGTGCCACGCCTTCACGTCCTCCACCGATACGAACTCGATCGCCACCCCGTGCGCCTCGTCCATGAAGTCCGGACGCAGTGTGATGTATGCGTCCGAAGGCAGCGTGTTTTCCGGATCATTGAGGTTGACGGACGGTTCCAGTACATCCGTGAACTCAGCGCTCACCTGTGCCGCAAACGTAAGGCCGTAGTCCTTGGCCACATCGTTGACCACGCTCAGCGCCTCATCCTCAGACAGGAACACGGGCGGCGCGACCATCTGGCAGCCGAACGCACCCATGCCGTTGCCGTGCACGAACAGCGGCGCAATGGGGACTGTGGGCATCATTGGCTCCCCGATCATCAGAGTTTCAATTACAGGTGTTTCCATGGGAGTTGTGATTCCGGCTGTCTCCTCCGTCGCCATCTCGGGCGGCAGCGGTACTCCCGCAGTCCGGCACCCCGCCAGCGACACCGCCGCCAGCGTCCCCATCGCAATCAATGCCGCCTTGCTCACCGCCCACCGCTGCGGCGGCTGTGCTTTGAGAGTCTCGGGCGAGACGTCTTCCCTGCGCGGATAATTGGGCGCTTGCTTGCCGCCCACTGGTCTTATCTCCATATCCACCTCCGCCGCCAACTGCTTTGGCTGTTCCGTGTAGTATTATCCATAAGACGTAAAAAAAGGCGGCCTTGTTCCCTCAATGCCGCCTGTCCTTCGCTGTTGTAACGCAGTTTTTTTATTGGCAGTTCTGCTGCTCCATGGCTTTTTTCAGCTGTTCCACGTTCTTCATGATGGACGGTATCTCCTCCTCCATCAGCTTCTCGTAGAACCCCTCGTATTCATACGTCAGGTCCTCAATGTCCTTTGTCTTGACGCCTTCAACGAAACGCTCCAGCATAGCGAAGTCCTTCTCGTAGCAGTGCATCGAATTGCTGCGGTGCGTATAGGTTCCTATGTCCACGGCCAGCAAAGCGGCCACCTTCTCCTGTAGCTTGATCAGCGCAAACGCGTTGAAGAAGAAGGCTTCCGGCAGATCGTTGGAGCGAAACAGCACCTTCATGTGCAGCTTGTCCTCTCGGATGAAGAACTGTATCGACTGCATACAGGCGGGGTCGGCGTTCTTGCTGTCCACCTCAAAGTCGCGTATATTCATCACCGCGCGCCGCGTCAGCGGGTTGCGGGTCAGTTCGCTCAATATAAATGGCATCTGGTACGCATAACGGGCATGATAGGTATATTCCCAGCAGTTGCCGTCGCCGATCTTGAAATTCAGTATCCCGTCCAGCACTTCCATCACATACTGCTGCAGCTCATGGTGTCCGCCAATGATGAGGCGGCTGATGCGCGGCTCCTTCACCGGATGCTCGATGGCCACCGTCATGCTGCACTCTTTTTGCAGCTGATTGTAGTCCGGGCATCCTACAACGTCCCCGTTATCCGCCAGCTCCACCAACGCTTTGTGATAAGCCTCCGGCAGCGTATCCGCCGCGATAAATATCTCCTTCATATACTACCCCCCAAATCTCCCATCCGATGTATTATTTCATCGCTTGTATATAATTTTATGATATGACAAACGTCAGCAGAATACAAGCTGTCGGTAGGGGTTGGTGGATGAATATTATTTTTTGTGGATAACCTTACGCCGGTAGGATAAGGTGTCATTTCCCCCGAGGAATCTCAATGTTAAAGCTTACGCCGCAGCCCGGTTCGCTTTCAGCCCGTATATACCCGCCATGCATATCCACAACAGCTTTAACGATGGCCAGACCGATACCAGCGCCGCCGGATTTGTTGCTGCGGGAGGGGTCCGCTCGATAAAACCGCTCGAATATGTGCGGCAGGTGCTCCGGCGGTATGCCCTCGCCGTCATCCTCCACTGCTATGCGAACGTTATCGCCTGCCGCCGTGATATTAACGCTGATATGTCCTCCTTCATGCGTGTGCCGCAGGCTGTTGGAGATCAGGTTGGACATCACCTGCCCCAGCTTGCCGCTGTCCGCTCTGACGACGATTTCATCGCCGCTCACTTCAATGCCGACGCCCTTCTTCAGACCCACAGCCTTGAACCCCAGTGCGATGCTATTCACCATGTTCTTCAGCTCAAATTCCGTCTTCTCCAATGATGCGCTGCCGTCCTCCAGATTGGCCAGCCGTTCGAGGTCCCCCACCAGCCGATTAAGGCGCAGTATCTCCGCGTGGCACACAGCCAAATGCGGCTCATCCGCTGCCCATACGCCATCCTGAAACGCCTCGATGTGCCCTTGCAGCGAAGAGAGCGGCGTACGCAGTTCGTGCGCCACGTCGGCGGTCAGCCGGCGCCGCAAAGCGTCCTGCCCGGCCAGTTTTTCAGACAGGCTGTTCACCGCGTCCGTCAGGCCTGCCAGCTCCCGCGTATGGCTGCTGTCCTCTATCTTCACCGTATAATCACCTGCCGCGATGCGCATGGCCGCGCCTGCCGTCTGCGTCATGGGACGGCTCAGCCGCCGTGCCATATACACGCCCACCGTCACCGCCGCCGCCAGCGACAGCACACCGATGATGATGAGCGCGTTGTTCAGCGTATCCAAAAACAACGCGTCGTTTTCGCTGAAGTAGAAAGGCCCATAATATCCCACCGTCACGCTGCTCGCCGCTACGCCATCCGCAATCACTGAATACGTCTTTTCTTCATACGCGCCTTCGAAGTTGCCGTAACGGGACTGCATGGTGTCAGCCATGCTTTCCAGCATCTGCACGCACATGCCCTGATTGTGCGTCATCGCGTTCCACACCACGTTCCCCGATGCATCGGTCACCTTCAGCATCATGCCGTTTTCCAGCGCGCGCATGCCCGCCTCGTCCAGCCCCCGGCTGTTGAAACGACCCGTGTCCGCGTCGTACAGAGCGGCCACCTGTGCCACGGCCTGCTTATTCCTGGACTCCTGCTGACGAATCACGTATTGCTCGAACTGCCTCTGCAAAAAGATATTGGAAAACAGACTGACGAACGCCACCAGCAGCAGCGCCACGAGCGCGTACGAAAGCGACAGCTTTACTTTCAGAGAGTAACTTTTCATAGGCTATTCCCCCTCGAAAGCGTAACCCACGCCGTGCACCGTTTTGATATATTTATGTCCGTCCGCTTCAATCTTCTGCCGGATGTTCTTGATATGCGTGTCAATCGCGCGGTCGAAACCGTCGTAGTCCTCGCCCAGCGCCAGCATGACCAGCTCCTCGCGCGAGAATACCTTGGTGGGGTGCGCTGCCAATGCTGAGAGTATCGCAAACTCCTTGGGCGTGAGCGGCACGCGCTCGCCATGCGTGCGTGCCTCGCGGCGCTGCGCGTCGATCACAAGACCGCCGTTGTGAAACACCAGCGCGGATGTCAGCGGCTCCGGCTCCGCCGCTGCACGCCGCATCACCGCCTCCACGCGGGCCATCAGCTCTCTGGGGCTGAACGGCTTGCGCACGTAGTCGTCCGCCCCCAGCATGAGGCCGGACATCGCGTCCTCCTCCGCCGTTTTGGCGGTGAGCATGATGACGGGCACACGAGACTTTTTGCGCAGCACGGCGCAGACCTGCTCGCCCGACAGTCCGGGCAGCATCAGGTCCAGTATCACCAGCGCGGGCGCATGGCGGTCAAACAGTTCCAGAGCTGTATTACCGTTATGCGCGCACACCGGCTCGTATCCGGCCTTTTCCAGATACGAGCTGACGATATTCGTGATGGCCGTCTCGTCGTCCACGACGAGTACGCATTTGCTTTTTCCCATGTTCTCCGCTACCTGTCATTTGTCTTATCCCAGATCGTACGGCTTGACCAGCACCTCCGCGCCGTCGTCCATCGTCACGAACGCCCAGCCTTGAATGTTATTGATATTCGCCCCGCTATCCGCTATCGCTCCCGATTTTAATACAAACACGATGTCCTTGTCGTTGGTTTTATAATCCTTGGCGTACTCGAATTTACCCGCTGTCAGATCAAATCCGTAATGGTCGAGCGCAGTATGATACGATAGCGCGTCGCGCTTGGCCGCCGCGGCTGCAAACAGCGCGTCTGCGGCAGAATCCGCCTTATCCGCATCACCGTAATCAGTGGTGATATACAATGTATTGTCATCCGCGCTCAGTCCTTCGCCCAGCTTGCTAACGTCCATTCCTGCATACGTAAAAGGCTTAATCGGCGTTGAAAAAACGATGTCGTCTGTCCCGGCGGAAAAATCACTGCTGATTTGCAGCACGGTCTCGTCATCGACGGATATCGCATACCCGTTGTCAGTTTCTGATGTCACATCGGGAAATTGCCCTATTAATTTATCCAATGACTCACGGCTGTATTTGAGTATAACATCCACCTGACCGCACGCCCCCAGCAAAGCGGCGGCTCCCAATACCATTATCGCAAGCGTGATCACTATCGTTCGCTTCATAACTGCTTCTCCTTCAAAGCTTTGATTTTGAACCCTCTGAGCCTGAGCGCATTGGATACCACCGACACCGAGCTCAGTGCCATCGCCGCGCCCGCGAATATCGGATTTAACAGCGGGCCGCCGAATATGAAGAACACGCCCGCAGCAAACGGTATACCCGCTGTGTTGTAAGCAAACGCCCAGAACAGGTTCTGCTTGATGTTGCGGATCGTCGCGCGGCTCAGCGCGATTGCCGCCGGCACTTCATTAAGATCGCCCCGCATCAGCACCACGTCGGCGGATTCCACCGCGACGTCCGTGCCGGTGCCGATGGCAAACCCGACATCCGCAGCGGCCAACGCCGGCGCGTCGTTGATGCCGTCCCCCACCATCGCAACCTTTTGGCCGCTCTGCTGGAGCTTCACTACCTCCGCCGCCTTGTCCTGCGGCAGCACATCCGCCAGCACCTGCGTGATGCCCGCCTCTTCGGCGATGGCGTTGGCTGTATCTCGGTTGTCGCCCGTGATCATCACCACTTCGATGCCCATATGCCGCAGACGCGCAACCGCCTCCCGGCTGGTGGATTTCAGCGCATCCGCTGCCGCCATCAGTCCGGCCAGCTGTCCGTCCGCCGCCACATACATCAGCGTGCGGCCTTTCTTGGACAGCGCCTCCGCGTCCCTGGCTGCGGTGCTCACGTCCACGCCATTCTCCTGCATCAGCTTCACATTGCCGGCCAGAACGCGCACACCGTTTACCTGAGCGTCGATACCGCGCCCCGGCACCGCCTTAAATGACTGCGGCTCGTCCAGCGCCAGCCCTCTTTGCGTCGCGCCTTCCACGATCGCCTTGGCTACCGGATGCTCGGAGCCCTTCTCCGCCGACGCTGCCATTTGAAGCAGCTTATCCTCTTTCATACTGCCGTATACGGCGATGTCCGTCAGTTTCGGTTTGCCCTCCGTCAGCGTGCCCGTTTTGTCCAGCACCACCGTTTTGATGCTGTGCGCAGCCTCCAGCGCCTCACCGCTTTTGATCAGTATGCCCAGTTCCGCGCCCTTGCCAGTGCCCACCATGATGGCTGTGGGCGTCGCCAAACCCAGCGCGCACGGGCACGCAATCACCAGCACCGTCACGAAGCTGGTGAGCACGAAGTCGAACGTTTGCCCGGCTAAAGCCCAGCCCACCGCGCTCACGATGGCGATGCCCATCACAATGGGGACGAATATACCGGAAACCTTGTCGGCGATCTTGGCGATAGGCGCTCTTTTACTCTGAGCATCCTCCACCAGTTTGATGATCTTGGACAGCGCCGTATCCTCACCGATCCGGGTCACCCGGAATTTCAACAGGCCCTCGCCGTTGATGCTGCCGCCCGTTACCGCGCTGCCGGATGCTTTCTCCACCGGCAGGCTTTCTCCTGTCAGCATCGACTCGTCCACCGACGATGCGCCGTCAGTTACCTCGCCGTCCACCGGTATTGACGCGCCGGGCTTCACGACCACGACATCGCCCACTTCCACATCGTCCAGCTCCACCTCCAACTCAGCGCCGTTGCGCAGCACCGTTGCCGTCTTGGGCGCGAGCCGCATCAGCTTTTTGATGGCCTGGGACGTCTTGCCCTTACTGACCGCCTCCAGATACTTACCCAGCATCACCAGCGTGATGACGACGGCGGCGGATTCAAAATATAACGAGCCGGAAAACATGAAATCCCCCAGGTATATACGGATCATCGCGTAGATGCTGTACACGAATGCGCTGCCCGTTCCGATGGCCACCAGCGTATCCATGTTGGGCGCCAGCTTGAACAGCGTCTTCATACCGTTTGTGAAGAATCGGCTCCCGGCGATGACGACGGGTATCGTGAGGATGAGCTGCACCAGCGCAAATACAAACGGGAACATGTGCGGGTCCATGAACATCGGCATCGGCAGCTTCAGCGCGGGTATCATGTGCCCCATGGCGATGTACAGCTCGGGCAGCGCAAAAACTGATGCGATGATCACGCGCAGACGCATGTTCCTCAGCGCCTTTTCCCGCTTCTCCTCCTGCTCGTCGCGAGCTTCTTCCTCCATACGCGGCGTATAGCCCGCGTCTGCAACAGCCTTGCGTATCTGCGCCAATGTCACCCCACCGGCGTCATATTCCACCGTCGCGCGATTGGTCGTGAGGTTAACGGAGGCCGATTTAACGCCGTTCAACCGCGACAGCGCGCGCTCCACCGCCGCCGAACACGCAGAGCACGTCATGCCTTCCACGCCCAGCGTCACACGGCGGGTGTTGTCCTCAATGCCGTAGCCTCCGTCCTCCACCGCTTTTTTGATATCATCGAAGCCGGTGACCGTTTCGTCATACGTCACATGCAGCTTTTCCGTCGTCAGGTTGACATCCGCTGATGCCACGCCCGGTAGCTTCGCCACCGCCTTTTGCACGTGCGCGGAGCACGCGGAGCATGTCATCCCGGTCACTCTGTACGTATTCTCCTTCAAATCTCTCACCCCTTAAATTTTATCCGCAGCATCCGGCCCCAAGATCGAGTTCCGGATCATACACCGGTTCATCCGGCGTTTTTGTGGGTTCCGGCGCTGCTGTCGGTTTGGGCGTTGATCTCGGTGTCTCTGCCGGTTCCTGCGGTAAGGTGCCGCAGCAGCCGCCGGGTGCCGAACCGCCCGGCAGTGTAGGCAGCGGCGTCTGCTGTGTTTCAGCAGGCTGCGCCGCCGTATCTTCGTCCGCACCAACCACCGTGATCGTGCTGCGTATCATGCCCATCCAGCAGCTGTACGCGATGACGCCGCTTTCAGCCGGCGTAAACTCAATTGTATTATCTCCCGGAACCAGTTTTTTCTCAATGCCGTAGGCGGGAATAATCATCGGATTGTTGCAGCCGTTAAGATCTTTCTCCGTCACGCTGATCGTCCAGACAACAGGAACGCCCTGCTTGACCGTAATCGGTGCGTACTGCCCGGAAGAAAACTCGGATGTGATCCTCTGTACGTTTTCATCATCGATGCTTTCCACTACTGCGACGCTCTGTGTCCCGTTGTCTGCCGATGCTGACGGCAGCGCGATACCCGACAGACCAAAGCCGCGCCCCAGCATCGTGAAGCCGATCAGTATCACCAGCACGGCGCTCACCTTGCCCATCACACGCGCAAAGCGGCTGTTCAGCAGTGCGCTCAATGCGCCGAACGCGAACATCAGCGGCACGGTGCCCAGTGCAAACACCATCATGGACAGCGCCCCCAACAGTGCGCTCCCGGTGCCCAACGCGTAAATCTGCATGGCCTGAAGCGGTCCGCACGGCATCAGACCGTTCAGCAGCCCCACCACAAAGGGCTTCTTCGAGGATTGCGCCGCGCCCGCCTTGCTCACAAGGAACTTTGGCATGTGCAGGCTGATGCGCCGCAGCCCCAGCATGTTGAGGCCCATCAGCACCATCAGCACGCCCGCGACCAGCACGACGATGCCTTTCACCGTCGCTGAAAAGCTGATCACGGAGCCGATCGCGCCCACGATACCGCCCACCACGGTGTATGCCAGAACGCGACCGGCATTGTACTTCAGGCCCGGCATCAGCCGCGAGCGGACGCCTGTCTGCCCGACGGTCACGTTCTGTGACAGATTAATGCCGCCGCACATCGCAAGGCAGTGCAGCGACGTCAGCAGGCCGATCACAAATATCACGCCCAGCCCTGCACCCGGCTGAACCTCGGGTATGAAGTTGAAACCGACCGTGTGCGAAATCAGCATGTAGACTCCAAACAGTATGACCAATATGCCTATTATGCGCAGCATGCCGCCGTTCTGCTTGGGCTGCGCAGCTTCCCCTGACACCGTATATCCTGCCTCGGTTATCGCCCGCTCCAGCTGCGCGGTGTCAGCCAGCGTCTCGTCATATTCCGCTTTTACACTGGCTTTGGAATAGCTGGCTTTGGCACTCTTCATGCCTTTCACCGCCAGCAGCGCGTTCTCGACGCGCAGCTCGCAGGCTGCGCAGTGCATACCCTGAACAAACATAGTTATCTTTTTCATAAGCTGCCGCCCTTACTTCCAGTTTTCGAATATCACGCTGGCTTCGCTTAATAGCGAACCCGGAATCGTGATGACGCCATCCTGCTCGGTACGATTATTTTCGGTGATCGGCACCGGATTGCAGCCGCCGCTTTGCACACCCACCGCGTCGCCTGTGAAACGGTTGCCGCAGTTCTGGCATACCAGCTCGTCGCCCTCCGCTTGATAGTATCCGCGGCCGGATGAGTAGCAGACCTGGCAAGTGTTGAATGCGGTGCGCACCGTACCGTCGGAAGCCACCAGTGCCAATATCTCCATTTGGGTGCCGTTCGCTTCTGCTGAGAAAACCTTCGGCGTCGCCGACAGCTCTCTGATATTGATCGTTAGGTCCTCGGCATCGTCTGCAGTCTCTGCAACTGCTTCCTGAGTCTGTGCCGGCGCATTGGTATTAACCGGCTTAATCTCGTCCTTCTGTACGTCATCAGCACCACAACCCGCCAGCAGCAGCGCTATCATCAGCGACACCATTAGTCCCATCATCAGTTTCATCTTCAAATGTCTCGTTTTCAACATAATATATCCTCCTGTCATTCGGTCACTTTAACACAAATTTGTGTGGAAAATATGTATTAGTGACAATGACTTTTCGAGTGTCATCGACAGACAGACTCATAATATTTATTGACCATATTTTTCCGTCATGATATTATTATTCAACATAACAGATATTATCGCAAGTATGTACTTATTTGTATCATACTACCTAATACTATAGTATAAAGGAGCACTAATCATGAACTGTCATCACAGCGGAATCAACTGTCCGGTTGACGCCACGCTGCGTCTCATCGGCGGCAAATACAAATCACTGATACTCTGGCACCTCATGGATGGCGCGTTGCGGCATGGCCAGCTTCAAAAGCTGATCCCACAGGCCACGCCCAAAATGCTGACGCAGCAGCTCCGCGAGCTGGAGAGCGACAACCTGCTCGAACGCACCGTATATCCGGTGGTTCCGCCCAAGGTGGAATATTCACTGACCGATTTTGGCCGCAGTCTCAAACCAATACTATCCGCGATGTACGACTGGGGCACCGAATACATGCGGCAAAATGGGATGGAAGTCTGCTGCTCTATGACTCAAGGCAAGACCGCAAAGTGACTTTCATTATTGAGATTCTTCGTTTTATCCATACGGTGCAGCGTAAACGGACAGGTATCGATTATTAAAAAAATGAGCTGACAGCGCTTAGCATGTCAGCTCATTTTAACAGAGCAGAGTTCAGTTAATCCATCCTCATACTACTTTAAGAAGTCATTTACATTGTCCGTCGTAACAAGCTGGAATGGGATGATGTATTCTTTATCCACCGTACCGCCATTTGCCAGGGTTATAGCCGCTGTCACAGCAGTTTCAGCCTGACCTTTTGCATCCTGGAATACTGTTGCATACAATCTTCCGTCTTTTACCGCCTGAAGCGCGTCGTTGTCACCGTCAATACCAAACACTTTAATTGTGTCTGCAAGACCGGCATCTTCAATCGCCTTCAGCGCACCCATAGCCATGTTATCATTCTGAGCGAGCACAACATCAAACTGTTTGCCGGACTGCAGCCAGTTCTCGACAAGATCAAGCGCCTGGTCTCTCTGCCATGCAGCGGTGTTCTGAGCAACGATCTTGATCTCCGGATAGTTGGCAAGCACTTCGCTATAGCCTTCCATTCTTTGAATCTGCGCATCAATTCCCATGACGCCTTCGATCACAACGATATTTCCTTTGCCGCCCATGAATTCAGCCACGGCTTCCGCTTCGATGATCCCTGATTCCTTATGGTCAGAACCGGAGTGAGTAGCTGTCAGATCCTGATTCTGAACACGCGTAATGAGAGTGATGATCGGTATACCGGCTTTGTTTGCCGCATCCACAGCAGGCGCACAGCCGTCATATGCGATGGGGTTCAGAATGATGGCGTCAACCTTTTGCGCAATAAAGTTCTCAACCTGGCTGACCTGCTTCTCAGCATTTGCCTGGCCATCCAATATAATGGCTTCCACATTGGGACCGGCAGCCGCCACCGCAGCTTCAACGTGCTTTTTCACAGATACGACATACGGAGCGTCAAGGCCTTGCATGGAGACGCCGATTTTGATTTTCTTCGCAGGCTCCTCGGCTGCAGGCTCCTCAGCCGCAGGTTCTTCGGCCGCAGGCTCTTCAGCTGCAGGCTCTTCAGCCGCAGGTGCCGCAGGCACTTCGGCCGGGGCAGCCTTACAGCCGACGAACATTATCATGACCATTACGACAACTAAAACCAGAGTGATTACTGTAGTTCTCTTCATTTTGTGATTCCTCCTTATTATTTTTGAAGCCCGCCTTAACGCCCCACCGGTAAGGGCATATGGGAACGCAGCTTTCAAACAATTCTGATTATTCGTAGCAGCCTTCCAGTACCTCAATCAGTACCTCCTGCTTTAGCAGGACGCCTTCCGGGTTTTGCGTCATGTCCAGTGCGAGCTTGGGAATGTCTTCTCTTTTCACGCCCAATTCCTTAAGCGTCAGCGGCATACCCCAGCTTTTAAACTTGGCCTTCAAAGCATCAATGCCCATCTTCCCGACTTCTTCGTCCGTCATGCCGTCCGCCTTGCGAATGCCGAACACGCGTTCAGCGAACTGCACAAACTTTTTGGGGTTGAGGGAGTTTAAATGATACAGCCAGGCTGTATGGCAGACAGCGAGCCCCGCGCCGTGCGTGCAATCAGTCTTCGCGCCGAGCTCATGTTCAATCGTGTGCGCGTCATACGCTTTTCCGCCACGCCCCGCGTCGTGCAGCCCGTTCAGCGCCAGCGTGGCTGCCCAGCTTAAGTTGGCTCTGTACGAAACGTTCCCGGGGTCGGACAGCACACCGTCGTTTTCGATCACAGTCTGTATAACGCCCTCGCCCAGTCTGTCCTGCAGCGGTGTATCCTCTTCCCCATCAAAGTAACCCTCCAACACGTGCGAGATGGTATCCGCCATGCCGGCTGCGGTTAAGTATTTGGGCACAGACACATGAAGCTGCGGATCGAGTATGGCAAACTGCGGGAAGGAATGTTCAAAGTGGGTGGACCATTTGCGCCAGTTGTTCATGTCCGGATCTCGGTCATTTGTTACCACGCAGTTGACATTCATTTCCGAGCCGGTCGCCGCAATGGTGGATACGGCGCCGATTGGCAGGCTCTTCGCCGCAACGCGCTTAAGTGTAAAGAAGTCCCACAGATCGCCGTCGTCCAGAGCGCCGTAAGCGATCGCCTTTGCGCTGTCAATGCCGCTGCCCCCGCCCACAGCAATGACGATATCCACGCCTTCTGCTTTACAAATACTGATGCCTTCTTCGATCTTGCTGA
Organism: Bacillota bacterium; assembly: GCA_023416745.1. Taxonomy (GTDB): domain Bacteria; phylum Bacillota; class Clostridia; order Christensenellales; family SZUA-584; genus SZUA-584. The sequence goes on along the minus strand of JAEZHF010000086.1, from coordinate 11,769 downwards.
GTTTCGGATTGGATGTTACGCCGTTCAGCGGAACAACAGTCATCCCTTCGTTTTCCATGAGCTTTGTCGCGCGGTCGTAGACGCCCATTTTCTCCAGAGGCCCTTCCGTCTTGACCAGCATCGCCTTTTTTCCGTATTTGACGGCTTCTTTTCCCAGCCTGTTCATTTCTCCCGCACCGAAGAAAACGCGGGTCGGATTAAAAAATGCAAAGTTTTTCATAGATATTTCTCCTTATCAGTATTCCTGAAACTTTTTGGTTACTTTTTCACCCGGTTCTGGTAAAACGGCGGCACTTTTACACCATCCCGTTCAAACCATTTTGGCGCGTCGATACCCGGATAAATCACAACATTGCCATAAGGTGTAAACGAACCCGTCCGGATGACCGCCTTTGCTCTGTAAACCAGGTCCGCGATCAGCGTTGAGTGAGGTATCGTCTCCATCATAACGGGCATGTCCTTATACACCTCGGCGACATCATTGTAATGCGGCGCGTTGTTTTCCCGGCATTCCTCGGTGATGCTGACCTTCTCGACGATGAGCTCCTCATTGAGCAGCTTGAGAATCGTAACAATGTCCGGAACATCCCGTTCAATTGCAAGCTCGATCCTGGGAGTACCATTCGGAACAGCCAGTCCCGCATCGCTGACGATGATCAGGTCGCCGTGGGCAGCGCTTCCAATAAGCTCATTCAGATCCTTGTGCAGAATTCTCCCCTTCTTCAAAGCAAATCCTCCTTCATTGTGTTGAATGTTTTTGCAGCGGCTTACACGCTGCGCTTTTTGCTGCGCGCGTCATATAGCACAGCCAGTATGATGATGACTCCTTTGGTTATCTGCTGATAGTATGAGCTGACATTCATCATGTCCAGGCCGTTGCTCATGACCCCGATAAACAGCACGCCGACTATAGTCCCCAGCAACTTACCGACGCCGCCGCTCAAGCTTGTTCCGCCGATTACGCACGCAGCGATGGCATCCAGCTCATAGCCTTGTCCGGATACAGGGGATCCGACTGCGATGCGGGATGCGAGCAACAATCCTGCCAATCCGGATAGTGTACCCGCCAGCATATAAACCATTATCTTCACTCTGTCTATATGGACACCAGACACATGCGCCGCCGTTTCGTTTCCGCCTATCGCATACACATGCCTGCCGAAACGAGTCTTGTACAGTAAAAATGCCGTAATAATGAAAACGAGTACAAATACGTAGATCAGTATGGGAACCCCCAGAAAAGAACCGCCGCCAATGGCTTTATATTCGTCGGTCACATACGGCACGGTGCCGCCGTCCGCCGCCAGCAGTGCGGCACCTCTCGCAATGGTCATCATTCCCAGGGTCACTATAAACGGTGGCACCTTGCCTTTTGCCGTAATGAAACCGTTAAATACGCCCGTTAACAGTCCCACCAGCAGCGCAACGAATATCGGTACAATCAACGGTAGCGATGAGGAGGATTCCAGCAGCTCCTCCGTACCGGTCTGTCCATGCACAAATCCACTGAACGCCTCGCTAATTCCGCCGGGAGCAGCGAAAATTGCGCTGGTCACGCCGGTTAACGCGATGACAGATCCAGAAGAAAGGTCGATTCCGCCGGAGATAAGCACCATCGTCATGCCCATTGCAATAATGCCCAATATCGTTGACTGTTTTAAAACATTCGTCGCGTTGGATAATGAAAAGAAGTTGGGCGAAATAAACGCAAGGATACCGCACAGTACCACAAAAGCGAAATAGATTGCGTATTTGGATAATATCGTCTTAAATGCTCCGGTTATATTTTGTGCAATACGCTGGTTGCTCATTTCAGTTTTCATTTAAATGACCTCCTTATGTCCCGTTGCATATTTCATTATTAATTCCTGGCTCATTTCCTCACGGCTCAGTTCACCGGTGGCCTTCCCCTCATGCATCACAATAACCCTGTCACACATCCCCAGAACTTCAGGCAACTCAGAGGAAACCATAATGACAGCCTTGCCGTTTTGCGCAAGCGTACTGAGAAGCGCGTGAATTTCCGATTTTGCCCCCACGTCTATACCGCGCGTCGGTTCATCCAGTATGAAGATTTTCGCGTCAGCTAAAATCCATTTTGCGACAACCACTTTTTGCTGATTACCACCACTTAAGAAATCGACGATTTGATCCCGGCTGGGAGTTTTTATTGACAACTGCCGGATAGAGCTGTCAACAGCCTCCTTCTCGCTTTTCTTGTTGAGCACACCGGCTTTGCAATAGTTTTTCAGGGTGACTATTGATATATTGTTTCTGACTGTCCCCTTCAGGTTTAGCCCGCAGCCTTTCCGGTCTTCTGATATGATCGCAATTTTATTCTTGATGGCATCAAAAGGCTTTTTGATATTAACTTTCTTATTGTTGATATATATCTCGCCGCTGTCCGGCTTTCGGATACCAAATATGGTCTCAACCAATTCGGTTCTGCCTGCACCCATCAGCCCGGCAAAGCCCAGTATTTCTCCAACCCGTAAATCAAAGCTGATGTTTTCGAACTGCCCTTTTTTAGTAAAGTCTCTGACTGATAAAACCACTTCTCCGATCTCAGACTCCTGCTTGGGGAATTGGTCTTTTATCTCCCGGCCCACCATCATCGAAATCAATTTATCAGTATCCAACTCAGAGGCGGGTTTGGTGTCCACGTACTGCCCGTCGCGCAAAACGGTGATTCTGTCGGCAATTTTAAAAATTTCGTCCATTTTGTGTGAGATATATATGATTCCCACACCGTCTGACTTAAGCTTTTGTATAACCTCAAAAAGCTTGTCAACCTCTTTGTCAGTGATCGCGGACGTAGGCTCATCCATGATGATAATCTTTGATTTGAATGAGATTGCCTTGGTTATCTCGATCATTTGGCGTTCTGCAACGCTCAGATCCCCCATTCTTTTCTTGGGGTTAAAATCCAGCCCCAGGTATGGAAACATCCCAATTGCGTCGTCATTCATTTTTTTCTTATTCAATAGCCCCAATCTGAAAAGAGATGGTTCCCGTCCTATATAGATGTTTTCCGCAATTGTCATATCCGGAATGGAGTTCAGTTCTTGATATATCATCGCGATACCGCGCTCCAATGCGTCATACGGAGAATGTATCCTTGTATTGATTCCGTTGATCCAAATCTCTCCGCTGTCAGGATGATATAGACCCCCCAATATTTTCATAAGCGTGGATTTTCCGGCTCCATTTTCACCCATCAATACATGGACTTCACCAGCTTTTAAACTAAACTGGACATTATCCAATGCCTTAACGCCGGGGAAGTTCTTGCTGATATTTTTCATTTCCAATATATAATCCATGCAAAATCCCCTCTGCTTTTCTAATCTTGTTTGTAGGCTAAGTATATAAAAAACAAATCAGAGCGTCTTTGTTCTGATTTGTTAGTTTTTTTAGTATTTTTCAAAATAAAAATATGGCTGTGATCAATTTTCCTGGATAAGCCATATCAATAATAAACTTTGTAGTTGATACACTGCAAAGTCCTTGCTATTAAGTTTTTTATTTCAAATAATCCAGAACATTTTCTTTTGTAACTGCAATAAAGGGTATAACGTATTCCTTGCGTATTGATTGCCGTTTGGCCAGGCTGATAGCACAATAAACGGCTTGTCTGGCCTGGGCTTCCGCATCCTGAAACACAGTTCCTTCGAGTCGTCCGTCTGCAACCGCCTGAAGCGCGTCATTGTCTCCGTCTATACCAAAAACCATTATTTCATCGGATTTGTCTGCCTCCTCTATTGCCATAACCGCACCCAAGGCCATATTATCATTTTCTGAAAGAACAGCATCAAAATCCTTGTCGTTTTCTATCCAATTCTGAACGATGGCATAAGCCTCCGAACGCCTCCACGATGCGGTTTGCTGCGCTACGACCTCTATATTGGGATACTTGGATAAAACACTCTTATAGCCTTCCAGCCTTTTTATCTGAGAGTCGATGCCCATAACGCCTTCCAGTATGACTATCTTCCCTTTGCCATGCAATTTTGATGCCATCATTTCCGCTTCAATCACACCAGATTCAAAATGATCGGATCCGACAAACGAATTGCACATCTCCTGATTGCTTACCAAAGTGATGAGCGTAATAATAGGGGTTTCCGCCTTAACTGCCGTTTCAACTGCAGGCACACATCCATCAAATGATATAGGATTTAGAATTATAGCATCCATCTTGCGCGATGTGAAGTTTTCCACATGGCTGACCTGTTTCTCAGCATTTTCCTGACCATCCAAAATGACAGCCTCAACTCCCGGTCCGATCTCTTTCAAAGCAATTTCAATATAGTCCTTAACCCTTGCAACATACGGGGCTTCCAAACCTTGCATTGATATACCAATGGTAATTTTGTTGGGTGAACTGTTGGTTGGGGTTGGAGTTGCCATGACAGTTGAAGAAGGCATGGCCTCCTGCACGCTTTGCGTCTCCTGCAAATAGCCGGAATTATAGAATTCTACGCCGCATCCGGGTATCAGCAGAAACATTGCTGCGGCTATTAATATTATAAAATATCTCTTCATTTTTACTCTTCGTCCTTTAAAAATTCGTCGACATTTTCTTTAGTGACTATCTGCGTTTGTAATTCAAGGTTCCTGGGAACTTCCTTACCCTTTAATATCTCATAGGCGTAGTGTATTGCCTGTTCACCGCCTGTTGGTTTAAGGAATGTAAAATCAATGATACCGTTTTTAACTGCAAGCAAACCACCGTTTTTTCCTTGCAGACCTCCAATGCCTATTATCTTTGGGTTGGTCTTTTTCTCTATAGTAAGCCTTCTGGCTCCGATTGCCATTGCATCATTGTGCGCATAAACAATATCTATCCGAGGCTCCTGATCGAACACGCCGCTGGTTCTCAGGTTTACTATCGTTTTATCCCTTAACCAATATCCGACAACGATGTACTCAACGTGAATATTGGCATTGCTCTTTATGGCTTCACGAAAGCCGATCCTGCGCTCTTTGGTTTCCTGCGCTATCGGTTCACCCTGGATCTCAAGCACCGTCCCCCCCTTGGGGCCCAAAAGTTCTTCCACGTATTCTCCGGCAGCATTACCGATTTTTTTGTTATCAGCATATATCCGCATCGTATAGGACTTATTTTCCAATGGATACCCCATAATGATAACAGGAATCCCGCTGTCATAAACTTCTTTGATGCTGGCCTGAAGTTCACTGTCCTCCTTATTTGGTGATATGATGAGCAGGTTAATTTTTTGCTTCTTCATATTTGCTATATCTTCTATTTGCTTTTCACTGCTGTCGGCGGCATCATAGAACACCCCTTTGACATCAGGATACTTTGTGAGTGCTGCTTTAATCTCGTCATTCGTGGCTATTCGTTCAGGCTCAAGCAGATTAGCTTGTGATATTCCGATTATATATTTTATTCCGTCATCCTTAGCAGCCGTACTGCAGCCGAATAAGCCAATACTAAGTATTAAAACCAGCAATAGCAATTCCAGTACGACGCAACCCTTTTTTATAACAGTTTTCATAAGCTTGACTTCCTGTATTCCGTTGGGGACATACCAAAAACCTTTTTAAATGCAACACAGAAATAGTGCTGACTGCTGTACCCTGTCAGGTCTGCTATTTCATATATTTTCATCAAGGAGTCCTGCATCAGAACGATGGCATGCTGCAGCCTGACTTTGGTCAGATAATCAACAAACGATATCCCCGTCTCCTGCTTGAACAGTTTGCTTAAATGGCTCAAACTAATCTGCTGTTGTTCCGCATAATCCTGCAGCCGCAGCTGAGGATCTTTATAGTTGCTGTCTGCATACTCCTTCAGCTTTTTTACGGTCGGCAGGTATTCGGATTCGCTGCGCATTTTCAACAGAAGTTCCAGGTAAACGTCAGAAATCTCAAGCGGGTAACGGTTTTTATCAATAAGTGACTGGTATGCGATCACTTCGCAATTCAGCTCACGTTTTACATTCTCCTCTATACTATGTTTCAGGTTTTCCCATAACGGATAGTTATCAACGGATACAATAGATACAATATAGTCATTGTTATCCCGTACGGTGATATTAGGTTTACAGCCCTTTATGCAGTCCTCAACAACATGCTGAATAGCAAATAAAAGCAGTTGCTTTTCCTTCTCAGTATTTTTTTGGTCATACGCTATGCTCAAATTGGTTTTTAGTACCAATATTCCCGCCGTAGAACCAAGATCTATCTGGTAGAAGGAGCGGCCCTCATTTATCTCTTCTTCCGACAACTCTCCCCTTAGCCACTCAAGCAAGAATTCGTGACGGATCACCGGAAGATTTTTCTTCAGCATAATGTTTGCTATTGCATATTTCTTTTCTCTCTCCTTTTTTTCTTCAAGCTCATTTTTTGCCCTCTTGAGTACTTGTTCAATTAGGTCTAAGTTAACTGGTTTCAGAATGTAATCATAAGCCTTCAGCTTCAAGGCATTCTGAGCATATTCAAATTCATCATGACCCGAAATGAAAATGAGTATAGTGTCGGGTTTTGTTTCCTTGACTCTTGCGGCAATCTCCAAACCATCGTGAAAAGGCATACGAATATCCAGCAGACAGATGTCTGGCTTTACACTGTCGATCAACTCAATTGTTTCTTCACCATCTCGCGCGACACCGGCGACTGCCATATCAAGGCTTTCCCACTTAATTGCCTGTGCCAAACCGTTTCTGATGTTGGGTTCATCGTCAGCGATAATGACTTTATACATCATTCTCCTCCTTCAACTCAACGATAATTGGATGCTTGATGGTAACAATGGTTCCTATGTTCTCAATACTCTCGACAGAAACACCATATTCATTTCCATATGATAGCTTGATTCGCTCGTTCACATTTATCAGACCGTAGCCAAGCTTCTTGCTGTTGTCTTTTTTTATCGCCCTGTTTAGCTCCTCTGTTTTCTCTCTGGACATCCCTTTTCCATTATCTTTAATTAAAAAGATGAGGTTATTCGATTCAACTGCCGCGGCAATGGTGATTTTACCGCCATGTTTTTTGTTTTTTATTCCATGATAAATCGCATTTTCCACAATAGGTTGAAGGATAAGCTTTTGAACATAGAGCATACCAATATCACTGGGCATTTCAATTTCATAATCCAATAAATCGGCATAGCGGATTTTTTGAATGGTCAGGTAACTGCGCAGATGTTCAATCTCTTCCCATACCCGAATAATCTCTTCGCCTTTACTGAGCCCGATACGGAACAGACTTGTCAGCGAGTTGACGAGCTGGACGATATCCGTTGCCTCGTATTTTAGCGCCATCCAGTTTATGGTATCAAATGTATTATACAAAAAGTGCGGCTTGATCTGCGCCTGAAGAGTAATAAGCTCAGCCTGCCTTTTGTGCTGCTGTTCCTGATAAACCATACGAATCAAATCATTAATCTTTTCGAGCATCGCGTTAAAACTGTTTCCTAGCTGCCCGACTTCATCAACCGATTTTGAATCGAATTTTACAGCGAGGTTGCCATTCTCAGCATCCTTCATCAAATGCCTGAGTTTACGAATGGGTTTCACAACGGATGATGACAGCAAGACGGATACAATAATAACCAGAATACTCATAACCAAAATAACAATAATGATATAATACCTCACGTTAACGACCTGCTGCAGCAGTTCATTAAGTGAAAAAACACCAACGGTCTTCCATTTTGTATAGTGCGATGTAGAGTAGATAAACTGAAAGAGCTCACCAGAAATATATTTCTTTATGATTGGCGAGGAGTTGTCAGAAAACCATTCCGAGCGAATTCTGGGGACAATATAATTCACTGGCGAATAAATGATATCTCCATTTTCGTCCATAATGAATGTAAAGCCTGCCTGCCCAAGCTTCACGCTATTCTGCATTTCCTCAAAGACCTGCTGCTTTAAGTCTATCAACACAACCCCGAGCACCTCACCGGTTGTATAATCGCGGACGGCTTTCATTTCGGAGATGATAACATCCGCGCTGACGTTTTTATAATAGGCAAGATTTCGATTCGTCGGATGTCCCACTATCAACACCTGATCCGGTTGATTGACTGTATTTTTATACCATTCTTCATCTATGAGCATATCATCCATAACACGGTACATTTCGTTGCTCAGTAAGTCATCGTATTTATTGATAAGCGATATTCCATGAATGCTGCTGTTTGTCTGAATAATGTTGGCTAAAAAACTTCGTATATTTGCTTTCCTGAGATTTTTATCTTCATAGAATGACCGGGATGGCTCTGATCTGAAGAAATCGATCACTTGTGAATTTCCTGAAATCAAATTGATAATATTTTCAGTGTTTTTCAATTGATTTTCAGCATTGATATTAACCTGATTAATGGCTTGAATGGTTGCTTCATTGCCTACTGTCAACATGGTTTGGGAAAATATAAAATCCACAATTACCAATATAAGCATGAATGTTACAAATACAAGGGCTAAAAATGGCAGAAGTATTTTCCCTCGAATGCTGTTAAGGCTTAGAAATTTGGAAATTTTCTTTGTCTTTTTACCCATTCAGGTTACACCCGCAATTTTCATTTAATTGTGTTTTTGATTATCATAACACTAATAGAGAGCAATATGATACAGTTTAAAATTGTATATTACTCCACATTGAAGCTCATTGATTAAATAAATGTAATAAGGCGCTTGATACAATTCGAGCATTTCTACCAAACAAAAGAATGAGGTTAAACCCCCCAATAATTATGTTTAATAAGCATAGTATCATTATGTAATTGTAATAAAGAGAACCTGCATCGTCTTTATATTCTTTTGTGATTTTTTAATATATTTTATTATTTTGCTGCAAACCCAAGCTTGCTGGATTTTTTAAAGAAAGAACACAAACCCCGTTCTCGCTTTCTTGAACGGGGTTTGCTGCAGTCTTTGTTATATTCTATCAGTTATCGAAATGCAATTTATATCTGGTCCCAAGCGCATCTGCTGTACGGATTGCAGCAAACGCAACAGCAAAGTCCACGTTGAATGGCTCACGTACCCAATTGGAATGCAACGAAGCTTGCGCAATTATACGTATGTTCGCATCGGAATTGGCTATGCCAAGATCACTCAGACAAACCGGGAGGCCGACTCTTAAATTAAAGTCAATGATCTCTTCGATTTCTTCCATAGGCGCATTCTCGGCAACCAATTCAGCAATAATGCCGAAAGCCACTTTTTCACCGTGAAGACTCTTGCTTCCCTCCGGAAGCGCCGTTATGCCATCGCCTACGGCGTGCGCTCCGGCAACTCCGTTGTTTTCAAAACCCAAACCACTCAGTAGAATATTTGCTTCAATGACATCTTCGAGCGCTTCGGTAATCACCTTTTGCTCTGCTGCAATTTTCGCTAACTCGCCTTTTTCCATCAGCGTCTCATAGCAGAGCTTTGCCAGCGCGGAGCCTGCCAGCGTCTTTCTGTAGCCACCATCATTAGCGTTAACCCAATTCGCAATGTCTTCAAGATTATTAGCTCTGGCTTCAATCCATGTTGCCAGCGCATCACCCATTCCGGAAACGAGAAACCTTATTGGCGCATTGGCGATAATTTCAGTATCGACAACCAGCAGATCAGGGCTATGATCGTAAAAGTACTCACAAATATGCTCGCCGTTGTCGTTATATATAACAGATAGAGAACTTGTTGGTGCGTCCGTGGAAGCCGTCGTCGGTACAATGATGATCGGTTTTCCCTGCCTGATGGATGCGGCTTTCGCCAAATCCAGCGTTTTGCCTCCCCCAATGCCAATTATCACATCGGCATCAGCTTCGTTTGCCATTTTTATGGTCTTTTCAACAAGCTCAGCAGTCACTTCAGTATTGTAAATCATTGTCTCCACGGACAGATCTGTGCCGTCGCACAGTTCCTTAAGTTTTACTGTGAGCGACTCAAAAAAGAACTGATCAATTATGGCAAAAAGCTTCTTCCCGAATTTCGCAGCAAATTTTGCAAGGTTGTTGAATTCCCCAGGACCCTGAATGTATCTCTCCGGGCAGCAAAACCCTCTCGTCGTCTTTGTTATATAAGCCATAATTGTCACCGTTGGACCATCGGGTCCATCACCTTTCAATATTTTTTTATCCGTGGCATACTGCATACTCAACAGAAAAAATTTTATCCCGAATTTCCATCTACAATATTGCATTTGTCTTGTCGATCATCAGCTTAATACTATTTTAAGAGGCTTTTTAATAAACGTCTTTATATTCTTTTTTTATAATTTAATATTTTTTGAAACAATTATTTTAATGGATATGGAATTTTAGGTTTGATAATAAAAAAAGAAGGTCTGGTTCCGCAATGGAGACAAACCAGACCTTTTACAATATTAGAAAGATAGTCATATAGTGGAGGATTGAAGAAGTTCCTTACCTGTAAGTCTTAAGCACATCTTTTATGCGTTCTTTAATCAACATCTCTGCTGTATAATCCACATTTGAGGTCAATACCTTCTCCTTTTGTTCAGGGAAGAATTGAGATATCAATCCATACGGCAGACTGGTTGCGTTTATATTCACTGTCAGCCTTTTGATCGATGCCCTGATGTCTTCCTCTTCAAGATAATAACGGCACCTGTCAGACAGACTGTACTTTCTGGCATAAGCGATGTCCTGCTCAGTGCCGTGGTAGTAACTCTTCCAGTATTTATCATTGCTCATTAATTTGCATTCCAGCACTTCCCGAAAGCATGAGTACCCGCCCTTCGGCGAGAACGGATATAATATGCGCTCCATGTCCTCCAGCGCGAACAGCGCTTCACGCAGCGCCAGCGTCAGCGCCGGTCCCACCTTCAAAATCGCGATTCCGTCACGCCGCATCCGGTCAAGAGCCGCTTTGGGCTGATAATCGGTTGAATGGCCTTCCAGCACCATGCCCTCAAGACCCTTGGCGTATGCAATGAGCTCCTGCGCTTTTTGGGCATCATATTTGATGATGGTGTTGTCCGCAAACTCCACGCCCGGCTGCACCACCACGGCAATCACCCGTTTCCATGCGTCTTCCAAACCCGCTTTAGTAAATGCGCTATGAAATGCCCCCAGCGTGGCCTTCAGGTCCTGCGGGGACGTTACTGCGATGGAGTCTTCATTCTCAGTGGCGCCGCCCGGAACCGGTACCTCACTGCCGATGACATACACGGGTTTTTCCCCGCTTATTCCCTCCGCAGCAGCACACAGACGTGCAGCACGTCCGGCTATCTTTTCATCGGACAGCCTTTCCGTAGCTGAATCGTCGGCCAGACGCATGCTGGTATCGATATGGATTTTACTGAATCCGGCTTTAACATACTGCCTGATCAGTTCCTCCGCCTTCTCCATTGCACCGGCTTCGTCTTCGCCCTTCCACGTCAAAGGCCCAAGGTGATCTCCGCCAAGAATCAGCTGTTCTTTACTCAACCCTGAATTATTTGCAATGCGATCCACAAACGATATGAAATCTTCAGGCTTCATGCCGGTATAACCGCCATACTGATTGACCTGATTGGCGGTTGCTTCAATCAGCACCATGTGACCGTAGTCACGGCCATCCTCCATCGCCGCTTCCAGCACGAATTCGTTGGCGCTGCAGATTGAACAGACAGCCTTGTCACTGCCGCCCTTTTGCTCTTTTATCAGCTGACTAAAATACGCTTCTGTCTTCATTTTGTGATCGTCCCGTCCAGATCCCAGAGATCTTCCCAGCTCTTCGCACCTTCCCACAGGAAGACCTGCCCTTTGATCAGCCGGCAGTTCTTATCGGCTGCCTCGATGCT
>JAEZHF010000040.1 GCA_023416745.1 Bacillota bacterium | reverse complement strand
ACTGTCTGAAGTCGTGGGTTTTAAGGAAAAAAAGGGGCGGCTGATGCCGTTCGGAGAGCTTTCCGGCGTGGGGCCCAACAGCTACGTGGTTTCCGACAACCGGTCGCTGAGCGTGCCAGTGGGCAGGGAGTTCTGCGGACGGGTACTGGATGGCCTCGGGAATCCGATGGACGGTCTGGGGCCGGTGAAGGCGGATGCGATCTACCCCATCATGAACAACCCGCCGAATCCGATGGAACGCCGCCGCATTACGGAACAGCTTTCAATGGGCGTTAAGGCCATCGATTCGCTGCTAACGCTGGGCAAAGGCCAAAGAGTGGGCATATTTGCCGGCAGCGGCGTGGGCAAGAGCACACTGCTGGGCATGATCGCCCGGAACACCTCAGCGGATATCAACGTGATTGTGCTGATCGGCGAGAGAGGCCGCGAGGTGAAGGACTTCCTCGAGAAGGACTTGCAGGAAGAAGGTCTTCGGCGGTCGGTGCTGATTGTGGCGACGTCGGATCAGCCGGCGCTGGTGAGGCTCAAATCCGCAATGGTGGGCACGGCGATGGCGGAGTACTTCCGTGACCAGGGTTTGAACGTGATGCTGATGATGGATTCGCTGACGCGGTTTGCAATGGCGCAGCGTGAAATCGGCATGGCGATCGGCGAACCGCCGGTGTCCAGAGGTTTTACCCCCTCTGTTTATGCGATCATGCCGCGGCTGCTGGAGCGGGCGGGCATGTGCAGCAAAGGTTCCATCACCGGGTTATATACGGTGCTGGTGGAGGGCGATGACATGGACGAGCCCATTGCGGATACGGTGCGCGGCATACTGGACGGGCACATCGTGCTTTCGCGAAAGATGGCCAACAGCAACCACTACCCGGCCATCGACGTGCTGCAAAGTGTCAGCCGCCTGATGCCGGACGTAATGCCCAAGGATCTTCTGACTAAAACGGCGTATATCCGGACGGTGATGTCCACCTACCGGGACGCGCAGGACCTGATATCGATCGGCGCATACAAAGCGGGCACTAATAAAAAGATTGACGAGGCGATTGACCAGACAGATCATATCAACGCGCTCCTCAAGCAGCAGGTAGATGAACGGTTCACGTTTGAGGATACGATGGAGCTGGTCTCGCAAATATATGACAGGCGAAGCGTATGAAAAAATTTGTTTTTACTCTGCAGTCGTGGTACGACATGCAGCTGAGCATTGAGAAGCAGCAAAAGCTCGAGCTTAAGAACATTGAAGCCGAGCTGATGAGGCGGCATAATGAGCTGGAGCAGCTGAACGCCGACTTTGATAAGGCAAGCGGTGAATACTGCACGGCGGTATCCAAAGGGGTTACGGCACCGTGCATCAAGGACTACGGACAGTTCTTCGACAGCATGAAGGCCTCAATGACCACGGTGCAGCTGGAGATAGGCCGACTGGAACGTGAGCGGGAGCAGCGCATGCAGAAGCTGGTTCACACGCGCAAGGAAATTAAGCTGCTGGACAAGCTGCGCGAGTCGCAGTATGCGGAGTATCAGGAAAACGCGAAAAAGCAGCACAACAAATTTGTGGATGATCTGGTCTCGTATAACGTGACCGTCTCTTAAGGAAAAGATATGGCAGAAAAAATTGAAGCCAAAAAGAATACAACACCATCAGCGGTTCAGGCAGGAAAAGCAGCGCCGGCTGCCAAGCCCTCAGAAAAGGCAGCGAAGCCCAAAAGCAAGGTTTCAGCCGGCGGGATGATCGCGGTGTTCCTGATCGTGGTCATGATCGCGGGTGCAGCGGTGGTTTACTTTAATCTCGGCGGTATTCGGCAGCAGCTGGCAGACGCGCTGCAGACGGAACAAGCGCAGACAAAAGGCGAAACAGCCTCAATGGATGAGGCGCAGATAGAGCAGCGGCAGAGCGAGCTGGATGCGCTGGCCGTTCAATTGGATGAGCAGGCAGCTGCACTGAAGAGCAAAACCGACAAGCTCAAAGAGCGCGAACAGTTGATCGAGGACAATGAGAAGGCGCTGGCTGCCAGGGAGACGGAGCTGGTTGCTAGAGAAGATGCGGTGACAAGCGCGGAGAATAGTTTGCAGGAGGCGCAGCAGGAGCAGGACGACATGGCAGCCACCGCCAAGATATTCGAAGCAATGGATCCGGTTGTGGCGGCAACAGCCATATCTGGCCTCAACACGGTGGATGATATAGTGTCGGTGCTGCTGATGATACCCAGCGACAAAGCGGCAGACATACTGGGTAACATGGAGGTTAAGCTGGCAACCAGGGTTTTATCAGAAATGATGAAATAAATAAAGGAAAAGGAGGAAATGCGATTGATAAGGGAGGGATGCACATTTGGATTGTAGTCATGTGATGGCGGGTATCGAGATGCCCGGCACAACAGCAGACAGCAAGGGCGTTATGACCAAAGCAGACAGGAACCCGGCGCAGGCCATCCTCAGCGACTTCAAAAAGAAGTTGGAAAGCCTCACGGCGGCAGGACAGCCGGCAGCGGTAACATTGCAGACAATCATCATGCCCGGACAGGATCACAGCATGGCCATAAACACAGCGGCACAGGCCGTGCCGCAAGAGGTTATTGGCATTCTCGAAGGATTCGGATTGCTGGATTATCAGACGGATATCAGCGGTGATTCAACAGAAGCAGGCCAGTTGCAGCCAGGGACGACAGAGAACCCTGAATCAGCAGCCGCACAACAGGCGCAGATATCCGGTGAATTTGCAAGGATGCTTAGTAATGAACAGCCCGGCGGGGCAGCGCAGAGCGCGCAGCCGCAGACAAACGCCGACGCTGAAAAGTATTCGGGCTCCCTCGAGAGTACCAATAGCGGGTCGGTGGCCCAAACTGAAGGGACAATGACACAAAGCCAGGACGCGGCGATGCTGCTCAAGTCCAGGCTGACAGCTGAAAGCCGGCCGCAGAATGCAGATGCGCAGCTCGTGCAGAGCCAGCCGCAGCATACCGCAACGTCGGAAACGGCAGGAGCGGATACGGCATCGGCGAACACGGGCGAGACAAATACGGCCAAGACGGATACGGCACAGGCCGCTATGACCGAAAAACCCGGAAAAGATGCGGGCGAACAGACACCAATCGGTGAAAAGACCGAAGCGCTGACAATGACGGCGGAAGCTTCACCGGAAAACACGGCCAACGCGGGACAGGAACCTGTAAAGGTGAGCGCGCAGCAAACGGATGCATTGGCCGAAACGGCGGATCCGCAGAAAACGACGACGGATTTCGTCAAGGATAATGTGATTCGTATCGTGGACAAGGCGCGGGTCAGCATCAGCGAAGGCCGCTATGAGTTTGATGTCGAATTGAAGCCGGAATTTCTCGGCAAAGTCAGCATCAAGCTTACGATGGAGAACGGCGAGGTCCGTATGCATGTGCACACGGAGGATGCGGCGGTCAAAGGGTTGTTCTCAGATCATTCGGGTTCGCTCCAGAACGCGCTTAAGGAAAAGGGCATTGTCATCTCCACGGTCGATGTGTCGTACCAAGACCCGATGGCAGCCGGGCGCGAAGCGTTTGGGCAGCAGGCGGGCGGCAACGGTCAGAGACGGGAAGGGCAGATCGGATGGAGCGCTGACCGATATTCCGGCAGCGAGCTGTTTGATACAACAGTGCCCGTTTCCGAACTGCTGGGCGGCAGCTCAGTGGAATACCTGGCTTGATAGGAAGGAGATAAAAAAATGTCAAGCGTAGCAGCTACAACAACATCAGTAATACGGACACTGGAGGAATTGAACAGCACCACGCGCACAAGTGGCAGCAGTTTGGGCCAGGACGATTTTCTGAAGCTTTTGGTGGCACAGATGTCAAATCAAGATCCGATGTCACCCACAAGCAACGAGGATTTTCTGGCGCAAATGGCACAGTTCACCATGCTGGAGCAGATCAAGGAGATGGGCCAGAGCTTCATGACAAGCCAGGCCTACAGCATGATCGGCCAATATGTGTATGTGCAGGACGGCGACAGCCTGATATTTGGCAAGGTGGATGGCGTCGTCAAGGAGAATGGGATCAACTATCTTATGATCGGCGGCGAAATGTACGACCTGGCCAACGTGGCCGGTGTTGTCGACAGCTCCACTGTGGGCGCGGATCTTGACGATGAGATACTTAAAAGTGCCAGCCTGATCGGCCGTACCGTGACCGCGACAGTGACTGCTGAGGACGGTACGAAGACCACCGTGACTGGCGAAGTGACCCGGATCGTGGTAAAGAACGGGTCGATATACGCAGTGGTGGATGGTAAGGAGATTCCGGTTTCGAGCATAACGGAAATATCGACCGGCGGAATTCAAACGCCGACAGATGGAACGGATACTCCGGCGGAAGATACGGAGTTGCCAACCGTTACTGAACCAGTGATAATTTAACAGGAGGAAAAACTAACATGATGCGTTCACTATACTCCGGCGTGACCGGACTTAAAAATCACCAGACCAAGATGGATGTGATCGGCAACAACATTGCGAACGTCAATACGGTGGGCTTCAAAGCCAGCCGCGTCATATTCCAGGATATTTACAGCCAGACGGTTTCGCCGGCTTCAGCGGGCAACGCTACAACCGGCGGCACCAACCCGCAGCAGATAGGCCTGGGCGTGCAGCTGGCGACAATCGACGTACTCAACACACCGTCGTCCTCGCAGTATACCGGCAGCCCGCTGGATCTCGCGATTGACGGCGATGGCTATTTCGTGATTCAGAATGGTAATTCGTTTACCTATACCCGCGCCGGCAACTTCTATACGGATTCGCAGAATTATCTCGTGGATTCCAACGGCAATTATTTGATGGGCTATGAGGTAGACGGTGCCGGTGCGCTGGTTTACAGAGACGCAACCAATGCGGTCTGTGCCGCCGGAGATCCGGGTGCGCATTTGACGATGGAGAGAATTTATGTAGACCCGGATTACTATGATGTGTCCATCGGCGCAAACGGCCAGGTGGTGGCGCTGGACGAAGCCACCAGCCAAAGCACCGTGCTGGGGCAGATCGTGCTGGCACAGTTTGCCAACCCCAACGGTCTTGAGAAGACGGGCGAGAACTCATACCGGACCACGGTCAACTCGGGCAATCCGGCTTTTGCTACGCCGGGTGAAGGCGGCAGCGGCAGCCTGAATCCGGGCTCGCTGGAAATGTCAAACGTGGACTTAACCGCCCAGTTTGCGGATATGATCACCACGCAGAGAGGTTTCCAGGCCAACTCGAGAATCATCACCACCACGGATGAAATGCTCGAGGAACTCGTAAACATGGTGAGGTAACAATTAACCCTTGAATGGCTAGCAGCCGGTGCGCCCGTCCGGTGCACCGGCTGACGGCCAGATAAGATGGAAAGGATTGAATCAGCTTGATCAGGGTACATCGTTTAAATAATGAGGAATTCCTCATTAATTGTGAGTTGATAGAGTTTGCAGAGGAGACGCCCAACACGGTGGTGTCGATGGCTTCAGGGCGCAAGCTCGTGGTATCAGAATCATGCAATGAGCTGCAAAGGCTCATTATCGAGTATAAAAGGAAAATATTCAGTTCTAATATTGGTGGGGCTGAAAACAAATAGGGGTGTGTATCTGTGGATAAAACAACGGTTATCGGTTTAGGGGCCGGAGTGGGATGCATCGTTATATCGATACTGTTAAGCGGCGACTTGGGCGCGTTCTTTGACCTTGCGTCAATTTTTGTTGTCGTGGGTGGTACGATTGCATCGACCATTGTATCATACCCGGGGAAAATGCTTAAATCATTGAAGACAATATATACCATGGCCTTCAAAGCCAAACATATTGATTTAAACGAAGACATCGAACTGATCATCAAGGTTGCCAACGTGGCGCGGCGTGAAGGTCTGCTGGCACTGGAAGACGCGGTGGGCGAAGTGGATAATCCTTTCCTGCAAAAAGGCATCATGCTGATCGTGGACGGCGCTGACGGGGAGCTTGTCAAGAACATACTGGAGACGGAGATATCTTTTATTCAGGAACGCCATACGCAAGGCCAGAATATTATCAACAGCATGGCGTCCTATGCTCCTGCTTATGGTATGATTGGGACACTGATAGGATTGATACTGATGCTTAAAAATTTGAGCGATTCAGCTTCGTTGGGCCCTAGTATGGCTGTTGCGCTGATCACGACATTTTATGGCGTGGTGCTGGCCAACCTGGTTTTTACGCCGGTTTCCAAGAAGCTGAAAGTCCAGAGCGATAGTGAAGCCCTGCAGAAAGAACTCTTTATGGAAGGGCTGCTCTCGATTCAGGATGGCGAAAACCCGCGTATTATAAAGGACAAGCTTCAGGCCTTTATATCGAGACGCGATATTAAGAAAATGGATTCCCAACCGAACCCAGAAGTGAAGGAGATATCCTCAAATGGCTAGGAAAAAACCCGATCCGCCTGAAGAGGAAGGCGCACCGGCTTGGATGAATACATACGGAGACATGGTGACGCTGCTGCTGACTTTCTTTGTTCTGCTTTTCTCCTTTTCTACGATCAATGCGGAAAAATGGGAGGAAATCGTTTACTCGATGTCAGGAGCGCCTTATATCGCCGTTCAGGCCTTGGATCCGGACGAAGTCATTGCGGAGGCGCTGGACGGGGATACGTGGAATCCGACAGCAGAAATTACGCCAGCCCCTTCGTCAACGCGTGGAGCGGAGGAGGATAACGGGCTTGCCGGAAACAGGAAGAGGTTTGTGCAGCTGTATGAAAGAATACAGGACCATATTCAGGTCAACAAGCTTGAATCCATATTGAAAGCGGTGAAAGAAGATGACGATTCAATTTTGATACGCATGACAGATTCTGCTCTGTTTAACTCGGCCAAGGTTGATATCAGGCCAGAAGCCCAGAGTATTCTTCAGGAAATCTGCAAGATTATAGACGAATATAACGATTTGATTGATACGATTTGGATTGAAGGACATACCGACAGCGTACCGATCAGCTCTGATAAGTATAAAGACAATACCGACCTATCGGCAATGAGGGCAACGAACGTGAGGCGGTTCATATTGAATATCATGACAATTGATCCGTCAAAAGTGGTGCCTGTGGGGTACGGAGAATACCGCCCGGTGGATACCAATGAAACGGAGCAGGGCAAAGCAAATAATCGTCGGGTAGACTTTGTTATACAGGCAAAAGTGGAGGAATGACATATGAAAAAGATCATCATAATAATTGTCGCTGCTTTAGTGGTTGTGGCGGGTGTGGTATATTTTATTTTCCTGAAGCCAGCACCTGAACCGGAGGTATCTTTTTACTCCACCGGTGAGAATTTCGTGACAAATATTAAGGACAGCCTGCGTTTGCTAAAAACGTCGGTGGTGCTGGAAATATCTACAACCGAGACAGAGGAAGTGACAGAACACCTGACCGCAAACAACCATGTGCTGCGAGACATCATCATCGTCTCCCTTCGAGAGAAAACAGAAGTTGAGTTGCGTTCTATGGGTATAGAAGAAAAGTTGCGAGAAGAGATCAGGAAAAGCATCTCCGAAAAAATGGGGATTGATTATTTGCAGAAGGTATATTTTAATGATTTTGTGATTCAGTAGATAATACTGACGAATGAGGAGAGACCCTTGGCCAACATACTGTCGCAAAATGAAATAGATGAGCTCTTAAGCGTACTGACATCGGGCAAGGATGTGGCGGTAGACGCGAACGAGCCCGAAAATGAGCCGGCACAAGTCCGCCTGTACGATTTTCGAACCGCGAATAAGTTCTCGAAAGAGCAGATCAGAACGCTGCATTTTATATACGATAACTATGCAAGCCGTCTTTCGACATATCTTTCAGGGATGCTGCGGGTGCTTTGCGAAGCACAAGTGCTCTCTATTGAAGAGCAGACGTTTTCGGAGCTGAGCAATTCGATGCCATCTCCGGTGGTGGCGTCCATCATCAGCATGCCGCCGCTACAGGGGTCTTCACTATTTTTGATATCATCCGCGGTGGCTTATGAGATCATCAGTCGGTTGCTGGGCGGCATGGGAGAAAAGCAGGCATTGGACAAGCCGTTCACTGAAATTGAGCTTTCAATTATGGAACGGGTAACAAGAAGCATGCTGATCTACATGAATGAAGCATGGGAGAAGATCAACAAGGTGAACGCGCATTTGGAGCGGATTGAGACCAGCTCGCAATATGTGCAGATCGTATCCGCCAACGAGCCCATTGCGATTATCACGATGAAGGTGAGCATTGGGGACACCACTGACATCATCAATATTTGCCTGCCTCATGTGGCGCTGCAGCCCATTGCGAAGAAGCTGGTGATGCGTTCCTGGTACAACGAGAATGGCATCAGCGTAAAAGCAGCAGGTGACGATCTTAATAAGGCGCTTTCCACAGTGAACCTGACACTCAATGTGGTATTCAACGAGACGCAGGCAACGGTGAAGGACGTACTTAACACGGAAGTAGGCGACGTGATTCAGGTGAATCACAATATAAATATGCCAGTCACAGTTAAGATTGAGCACATACCCAAATTTAAAGGCTTTGTGGGCATGAACGGCTCAAATTACGCGGTAAAGGTGACCGATATTCTCAAGGAGGAAACAGGCGATGACGTCGACAATGAACGATAATGAGATTACGAGGCTGACGACGGCGGAGAAAGATGCGTTGGGTGAGATCGGAAATATCTGTATGGGGACGTCGGCTACCACGCTGTCAACGCTGCTGGACAAGCGCGTGACCATTACGACGCCGACGGTTACGGTAATCAGAGGTAACGAATACCTGGATGAATATGAGCGTCCCGTAGTGGCCACAGAGGTTTCGTATACGCAAGGACTGGATGGCGATACGATCTTCCTGCTCAAAAAAGACGACGCGCTCATGATCACAACGGTGCTGCTAGGCAGCGACGATCAGGCGGAGGAACTTTATCTCAGCGCCATCAGCGAAGTAATGAACCAGATGGTGGGCGCATCTTCCACCGCGCTTGCGGATATACTGCATACCCATGTGAACATTTCACCGCCGATCACGCGGGAAATCAGCCCTGAAGATGCTGAGGCCGAGAAGCAAAGGCACAGTCAGGATGTTTTTATCCGTATCAGTTTCAGGCTGGAAATTGACGAATTACTGACCAGTAACATCATGCAGCTGCTGCCTTTCGATTTCGGTAAGAAGCTTGCGGAATCGCTGACGGGACCTTCGGTACCGGCGCAGCCAGAGAAAAAAGCGCCTGTGCCCGAGCCAAAAGAAAAATATACCATGGAGGCACCGTCCGTGATGCCGGAAAAAAACGATAAACAAAAAGTAGAACTGAAAGCGGTGAAATATCAATCGTTTAATGAAGCTGATTCCTCCGATTTTTCCACGCTGCGTACGGATCTTGATAAAAGCAACATTGATCTGATTATCGACGTACCGCTTCAGGTGACGGTATTGCTGGGGAAAAGTAAAAAAAGCATCAAGGAAATTCTGGAGCTGGGCAGAGGATCGGTCATCGTTCTGGACAGGCTCGCCGGAGAAATGGTGGATGTACTGGTGAACGGAAAGCTTTTCGCGCGCGGCGAAGTGGTTGTGATTGATGATAATTACGGTGTGCGCATTACCGAGCTGACAACGCCTGAAAAAACAAAAAGCTGATACAAAAACACCTCCTGCCGTGCAGGAGGTGAATATCAAAAGAGATCAAATAAACTTGGCTATATACCTTTTTGCTGCTTTGCCATTTCAATCATTTTCTTAACCATCTGACCGCCTATCGGGCCGCCCTGCTGTCCGTTCACACGGCTGGGCAGATTGCCTTTATATTCATCATTGTTTTCCTTGCAAAACTGGACGAGGCCAACCTCGGAAGCACATTCCAGCTTGAACTTTGTCCACGGATGTTCTGGACCATATTTTCTGTTCTGAGATGACATATGTATTATCCTCCTTTCTTTTGACTGGTTTACATTCATTAAACCTTGTCATTGATAGTTTCTGCAGGTTGTTTAAAAATAAACTGACAATATCACTCAAAACAGTTCAATTGACAGGCATTAACCTATATTGAGACAATACCGATATTTGGTGATATCTGAACAAATGGTGCTTTTTTTTGGATTTGGACGATGTTATACTGATACAAGGTTTTAAACTTGAGCAACAAGGAGATATAAAATGATTAACTTTCGGTTTTCTTGCCCGACGGAAATGATATTCGGAAAAGAAGTGCAAGCTTTGGCTGGAGAAGAAGCCAAAAAATATGGCAGTAAGGTGCTGCTTCATTACGGAAGTGGGCACATCAAAAAGTCGGGCCTATACGATCAGGTGAAAACATCGCTGATTGAGGCGGGCCTGGGGTTCGTTGAGCTGGGCGGGGTTGCGCCCAACCCGCGGTTGTCTCTGGCACGTGAAGGCATAAAGCTTTGCCGTGAAAACGATGTTGATTTCATACTGGCGGTGGGCGGCGGCAGTGTGATCGACTCGGCCAAGGCGATCGCGGCGGGTGTCATGTATGACGGCGACGTGTGGGATTTTTACAGCAAGGGCATATCGCCCGCGGACGCGCTGCCCATTGGTGTGGTGTTAACGATTCCTGCTGCCGGCAGTGAGTCCAGCGACAGCAGTGTGCTGAGCGATCTGGAAAATGGAAACAAAAGGCATATGGCCGGTACAGCTCTGCTCCCGAAATTCGCGCTGATGAACCCCGAGCTGACGTATACGCTGCCGCCATATCAGACGGCGTGCGGTGCGGCGGATATCATGGCGCATATCATGGAGCGTTATTTTACGCGCGTTTCTAATGTTGAACTTACCGACAGACTGTGCGAGGCCACGCTGAAAACCATCATTGGCAACGTCCCCGCCGCATTGGCAGACGCCGAAAACTATGATGCGCGTGCTGAGATTATGTGGGCCGGCAGCATCGCGCATAACGAGCTGCTGGGTACCGGGCGTATCAGCGACTGGGCGTCGCACATGATCGAGCATGAGCTGTCAGCCATCAACGATGTGGCGCACGGCGCAGGGCTTGCAATTATATTCCCCGCGTGGATGCGATATGTATATAAACAGGATATCAGCCGCTTTGCTCAGTTTGCCGCAAGGGTCTGGAACAAAGAAATGGATTATTCCGACCCGGAGAAAACGGCGCTGGCCGGAATCGACGCGATAAAAGCGTTCTTCTGTTCCATCGGCCTCCCGGTGTCGTTGTCCGAAATCGGCATCAAGCCGGAGCATTACGTGCATATCGCCGACAATTGCAGGCGAACCGGAAACAACGCAGTGGGCAGCTTTGTCCCGCTGCAAAGCCAGGATATTATCGAGATACTTAAAATCGCACAGTGAAATGAAGGGGCATGAAAATGCCCCTTTTATATGCCATCCATTGCACAGTGCAGGATATGTTTTATGTATATAGACGATTTTTTGTTCACCCGAATAGACTCATAAAGATATATGTTTCAAAGAAGTGAATGCCGGAGATATTACGAAAGTATTACGGAAACATTGACAAAACGATATTAATAGATTATACTTCCAGTATTATAATATGGGAGAGTCTATATGCCCAGTAAGCTGGGGAAGCCTGTAAAAAAGAAGACACTGTTATCCGGCGTGATTAAACGCCTGCGTGACAAAAGAGCAGACTCGGCGACACCCAATAGGCCGGGTTCTGTTGTGCTGCCGGAGAGAAACGCAGCCGCAGCCGGGGTGATGAAGCAGGCAAGACGTCTGTTTAAAAAGACGATACTGCTGACGCGCGCCATCGCCATCTATCTAACCAGAAAAATAACCAGCAAAGCGGACAGTAAAGAATCCATCAAAAAGCGGCGGATCAGCAAGCGCCGGCTTTTGGTTTACGCAGGCACGGGTATGATGGTGATCGTTGCGGTGCTGCTGGTGCTGTTTGTTCCGGGAAAAGCCGCAGTGCCGCCCGCTGCCGCGCTGGCATCCTTGAGTACGCAGACTGACAGCCAGACCTTGGACGGACAAGCAC
>JAEZHF010000004.1 GCA_023416745.1 Bacillota bacterium | reverse complement strand
CGCTTGTGCCGTACGGTAAGGACCCTCAAGGGCTGATGGGCAAGATACTGGGGCTGCTGAAAGCGCGTAAATTTATGACATACACGCACGAGAACATGATCATCGTTGCGCCGCCGCTGATCATCACCGAAGCGCAGATCGAAGAGGAGCTGGCCAAGCTGGACGAGGTGCTGGCGGTTGTGGACATGGAAATGATCTGACGGGGAGAGACAGCATGGCATTTGAGTTCAGGCTGCCCGAGCGCACCGTGATGGGAACAGGAGCGCTGGAGAACAGCGGGACAGTGATAGAGAGCCTTGGAAAAAAGGCGTTTGTGGTAACTGGCAAGAATGTGACGAAAGCGGCCGCTGTCAGGAAGCTGACCGATCTGCTATCTGGATGGGATATTGCCTTCTCGGTGTTTGACGACATTGTTGGAGAACCGACTGATAAAATGATCGGCGAGGGCGTCAGGGCATACAAGGCATCCGGGTGCGATTTTCTGATCGCGATCGGCGGAGGCAGTTCGCAGGACAGCGCCAAAGCCATTGCCGCGATGAGCGTGCTGCCCGGCAGCGTGGCGGATTACGTCGGCGTGGAGATCACTGGCGCTTTTCCACCTACCGTTATGATTCCTACCACGGCGGGAACGGGTTCGGAGGCGACGAAGTTCGCTGTGATCACGGACACGGCGCAGGGCATCAAAATCCCGCTCAGGGGTGCCGCGCTGATTCCGGCGCTGGCGGTGGTGGACCCGTCGTTGACGCTGGCGGCGCCCAAAAACGTGACGGCATCCACCGGTATGGACGCGCTGACGCACGCAGTGGAGGCATACACCTCTCGCAAGGGTAATGCGCTGACCGACGCGTATGCGCTGGATGCAGTGAAACGCATCTTCGCGTGGCTGCCCGTGGCGTATGAAAACGGCAGCGACTTAAAGGCCAGGGAAGAGATGGCCATCGCGTCGTATGAAGCGGGTGTGTGTATCAACAATGCGTCGGTCACACTTGTGCACGGTCTGAGCCGGCTCATCGGCGCACTCTTCCATGTGCCGCACGGCATCTCAAATGCGATTCTGATCACCGAGTGCCTGTCGTTCGCGGCGGATGGTTGCCCGGACAAATTCGCGGCGCTGGGGCGTGTGATAGGGGCAGCGGAAGATGCAGACTGCGATGAGACCGCTGCGGTATTGTTTCTGGAAGCACTGGGCGCACTTTGCGCCAGGCTGAACATCCCCACGCTGGAAGGCTACGGCATAGACAGGAATATTCATACGGAAAATATCGGCAGGATGGCGAGAGACGCAATATTAAGCGGCAGCCCGGCCTATACGATAAAGCCGGTGACACAGGCGGATGCGGAGCGGATTTATCAAAGGCTGCTGCGATAGCAAAGAATACGGGAACGGCGAATAAGTCTGATTACAATGGTGTAAGACGAGTTTAGTTTTACGCCATTATTATTTTAAAGGAGATAAGCACATGAGCAACGCCAATACTGCAGAAAGTGTAAATCTTGAATCCGAAATCAAAATCGAGAACCTCTGCGTGGACTTCCCGGACAAGAACGGCGGAGAGCCGGTTCACGCGCTCCAGAACATCAGTCTGGAGATCATGCAGGGCGAATTCATATCGCTGGTTGGTCCGTCGGGATGCGGCAAAACAACGCTCCTGCGCACCATTGCGGACCTCCAACAGCCCAGCGCGGGAGAGATATCCGTACGCGGACTGACTCCACGAGAGATCAGGATGCAGAAGAAATATGGCATCGTGTTTCAAAGCCCGGTGCTTTACGATTGGCGGACGGTGCGCCGCAACGTGTGCATGCCGATGGAGCTGATGGGCATGCAAAAAAAGCACCGCACCGCACGCGTCACCGAGATGCTGGAGTTGGTGGGGCTATACAACTTCGGTAAAAAGTATCCGCACGAGCTATCCGGCGGTATGCAGCAGCGCGTGGGCATCGCGCGGGCGCTTGCCATCAAGCCGGAGATACTGCTGATGGACGAACCGTTCTCCGCGCTGGACGAATTCACCAAGGAAAAGCTGCACGAGGACCTGCTGATGATATGGCGCAAAACCAACAAGACCATCGTGTTCGTCACACACAACATCTCGGAAGACGTGTTCCTGTCCGACCGTGTTGTGGTGCTGTCGCCGCATCCGGGACGGGTATCCGCTGTGGTTGATGTGGATCTCCCAAGGCCGCGGACGCTTTCCGTTAAAAATTCGCCGGAGTTTAACGAGCTGGTTAAAAAGGTACGCTCCAGCTTCGAGGGGGGTTAGCCTGTGAAGGTGATACGCAAAGCACTGTCTTCCAAAAGAATCGTAACCCTTGTCTGGATATTAGGTCTTGTTGTCGTCTGGGAGATCGGAGCATCAGTCGTAGAGGGTTCGAAACGCACGCCGGAGAACGTGCTGCCGCATCTGTGGCAAATATTCGAGTCCGTCATCAGCCCCAATCTCGTAAATGGCAAACAGACGGCGCTGCAGGTGGTGCTCTCCAACGCGGGTATCACGCTGATGCGGGCGGGTCTTGGATTCCTGATCGGTATCGCGGTGGGGTTTGTGCTGGCGCTGCTGATGAATATGTTTCTGCCGGTGGAGAAGATTGCGTTTCCGTATCTGATGATCATCCAGATGATCCCGATACTCGGCATGGCACCTATCATACTCGCGGTTACGAAGGACATCACAAGAGCCGTATTGTGATCGCCGCTATACTGATATTCTATCCGGTGGCGACCAACACGCTGGCCGGCTTCAAGTCGGTGAAGCGGGAAAAGTTGGAACTGATGCGTTCGCTGGCAGCAAGCAGGTACGAGATATACAAAAAACTACTGATACCGTCCAGCATGCCGTACTTCTTTACCGGTCTGAAGATATCCGCTCCGATGGCGATCACCGCGTCAATACTGGTGGATACGCTGCAAGGGGGCGGGGGGCTTGGTTGCATGCTGTCCCAGTCCTTGAAACATGCGATGTCGATATTTGTGTTCTGGCAGATTGTTTTCTTAAGCGCAATCGTAGGTATCTTGAGCTACTACCTGATGTCGGTGATTGAAAAGACCAGCGCGCATATGACGGAACCCGGAACGCTGACGCGCAGCGCCGTGAATATAAACGGCACGCAGTTGGGCATGCGCAGCTTGAAGAATATCGTCGTCTTGCTGGCCGCGTACGACTTCATCAGATCCACCGAGAACGGCTTAAGCTCTGTGAAGCCGCGGTACGCATTCACGCTCATCGCGACGGTGCACAACAGCATCACCACCAGTATTTTGGCGACCATGCTGCGTACATCGGCGCTGTCGCTCACATCCTTGGTCAGGTTGTTGATAATGGGTGCGATGGCGATAATGGGCACCGCATTGAATGCCGCGACGATGGTAAGCCCGCCGCTGCCCCATTTGGGAAACACTGTCGCGATAACACCCAGCAAATATCCCAGCAGCGAGCCCGCCGCAAGACCGCAAACTGCCACGATCACAGTCGCCCACACGTTCTGTATAATCGATGCCCAGTTGTCGGTGATGATGCGGAAGGCGAATACTTTGCCGAATATATTATCGGCGTGGGGCGGCAGATCAGAGAGCCGAAACTGACCGGTATCTTAATGGTATGCATGCTCATCATGATGACGCTGGCTGGCTGCGGCACGCCTGCGCCCGCACCGACAGAAGCCCCGGCGGATTCGACCGAGGCTCCCACAGAAGCTCCGGCTGATGAAGCGACCGAAGCGCCTGCTGAAGAAGGTCCATATTTCTCGGCTGACGCGACGGCTGAAGAAGTGGTGACCACAGTGGCAGCTGCGGGTAAGGTTGTAACCGGGGCCTTGGCAACGAGTATGAGATTCAGGCGCTGCTCACCAAATACGGCCAGCCGACGACATACCTTAGCCAGGCGTTCGACATGGACGGCTTTGATGACGATTCCATACTTCTGGCTTCCGCGATGACATACAATGAGCTGGGTCTCGTGAAGAACAGCTACGACGGCGGTTATGCGTACGGCGACACAGTAAAGACCATTGATATGAACGATGAAGGCGTTGCAATGCTGGAAGACAACCTTTTCTGCACCAAAGCCTTTGCCGAAGCCAATCCGAACACCGTGGCCGCGTTCATCGCCGCTTCGCTCAAGGGATGGGAATATGCTTGTGCTAACCCGGAAGAAGCTGCTGAGATCGTGTTCAACAACGGCTCCTCTGTGTCACCCGAGCACCAAGCCTACATGGCCGGTGAAGTGAAGAAACTTGTCGAGACGGATACTGCCGGCAGCACCGTAACGGATTATGGCAAGCTGGACGACGCGGCACTGCAGCAGACGCTGGATCTCGCTAAGACCTACATTCAACTGGAAGATGCCACGGCCGCTGATGCTCTGCAGGCGCTGACACTGGACGTTATCCGCGATGCTTCCTACATTGAAGCAGCCAAGAGTACGCTGGGAACGCCCGAGAAGACGGATGTGACCATCCAGCTCAAATGGCTGCCCCAGGCGCAATTTATGGGCTACTATGTCGCCAAGGATAAGGGATTCTACGAAGAGGCTGGCCTCAATGTGACTATCGTTCCGGGCGGCGGCGACATCAGTGAGACCACGGCTGTGTACACCGGACAGGTGGACTTTGGCGTAACCTGGGTGTCCAACCTGATCGCGGCTAACGCCGGTGGCATGGGTCTCATAGAAGTGGCTCAGGTCTTCCAGCGCTCCGGTCTGGTGCTGGTCTACAAGCTTAACGGTTAATTTGTATCAGGTAGTGCAGCACTGCTAAATAATCCAGGGCTACGCTGGACGCACGGCACCAAAACCCGGAGGTCATTCGGCAGGTGCTGGGTATCATCGGTAAGATACCTTCTGAGGTAGAGAAATGTCAGGTGCAGGTGAAGGAAGCATGGTCACGCAAGACAGTCGCGTTCGCTTCCGAGTTGGTGGATATCGTGGAGAGGAGTGCAGGGGAACTGGGATACTCCAGCATGCGCATGTACAGTGGCCCTGGCCACGATGCCCAATATGTGATCGATATGATGCCAACCACGATGATATTTATTCCGAGTGTCGGTGGTCACAGCCATTGTAAGCTTGAGTATACGTCGACAGAGGCCTGCCTCAAAGGAGCGAATGTACTGCTTCGCACACTGCTGACCATTGACCAGCAATAATAAGCTTACGATATTAATCCTGTCCGTGCTATAATCCGTGTAAACGGGGCTTATATTGTATATGGGGGAAAGATAACGGCGATCAGGCTTTTGCCAGTCTGCGTCGGCGCGCGCCGTGGAAGAACACGCTGAGCGGCCACCACAGCACACCGAAGGTGGGGAAGACGAACCACAGGAACGCCGGGGAGGTCATCAGGTTGATAGCGGCGGTCAGTGCGATCACCAGCAGGCTTCCTGCCATCGAGAAGCCCAGCGCACTCTTGCGCTCTGCGAAGAATACGGCGGCGGGCCACCACAGAATACACAGCGCCGGGTACAGGCTCCACAGGTCAGCTGCCGAGGTCATTAGGTTAACGGCCAGCAGCGTGGCGATAGCAAGCGTTGCGCTCACGACTGAATATCCGATGAGGTTGTGCCTGCCCTTGAACAGCATGGTGAGCGGCCACCACAGCAAGGCCAGCGCGGGGAAGGCGCACCAGAGGAATCCGGGCGAAGTGATCAGGTTCACTGCGGCCAGAAACACGATGGTCATCACGCTTGCGGCGACGGAATAGGCGCGCCATGCCCGCCGCTGCGCGAACAACAGCGTCATCGGCCACCACAGCAGCGCAAACGCCGGATAGAAAGCCCACACCGCGCCGGGAGAGTAGATGATGTTGACTGCGACAAAGAAGGCGATGCTGATGACGCTCATCACCACAGCGTAAATATGCGGTGTGCGCCGTCCGTGAAAGAACCCCGATAGCTGCCACCACAGCAGCGCGAACACGATGAATATGATCCAAGGCGAACCGGGCTCCAGCACGATATTGAGCGCGCCGTACCAAGCCAGCGTGAGGGCGGAACCGGCGACGGAGAAGACGAGCGCGCCGATGCGCCTGCCCAGATACATCGCCAGCGGCCACGTGATCACGGGGAAGCAAGCGTACAGCGCCCACGGATACGGTGTGCTGAGCAGATTGGTGACGATCAGATAAGCGACAGTCAGCAGCGCACCCGCGACCGAGAATTTTTTGTAATCGTCTTTCCCGCCGAAGTACAGGCTCATCGGCCACCACAGTACGGCGAATATCGCGTGGTGCGCCCAAAACACGGCGGGCGAAAGCAGCAGGTTGACCGCCAGACAGTAACCCGCGGAGAGCGCGCCCAG
The DNA here is from genome assembly GCA_023416745.1 of Bacillota bacterium. Taxonomy (GTDB): domain Bacteria; phylum Bacillota; class Clostridia; order Christensenellales; family SZUA-584; genus SZUA-584. The sequence continues at coordinate 6,643 of JAEZHF010000004.1, read as the reverse complement.
CAGCAGTGCGATCGGCAGCTTTGTCAGCTTATCCTTTAGCAGCATGCCAAGCGGACAGAACAGCACGAGTGGAACCGCGTAGGCGAACCATAGCGTGCGCGGAGACGTGACCCAGTTGAGCGCCGCCAGCAGCACGATCAGCAGCAGGCTGGTCACAACGGAGAACGCTGTGTAGCGCTTTTTGCTGCACAGCCAAACGCCCATCGGCCACCCGACCAGCGCCACGGCGGGGCATATGAACCACAGCACACCGGGCGTCAGCAGCAGGTTCGTGCCGGTCAGCAGGGCCGCAATCAACAAAGCCCCGGCGACCGCGAAGGGGAATGCGTAGCTTTTCATCGTTTATATCTCGATTCGGAATGTGGTCTTTAGCCGGGATTATCCCGAGACCAGACGTGTGTTATTTCCTGTATCGCATCCACTTGAAGAACATTGACAGCGGCCACCATAACACACCGAATATGGGGAATATACACCACAGAAAACTCGGCGTGATATACAGGTTGATGAACAGCACCAGCGCGATGATCAGCGAACTGCCGGCGATGGAAAACCCCAGCTTATAGCCGATGTTGCTGCGGTTTGAGAGCGGCGCTGTCTGCGTGCCTCGCAGCTCGTCGCGTATGTCGCTGATGTCTCCGAACTCCACGATCGCGCGGTAGATCGCATCCTCCTCAGCCTTACCCTGCGCCATGAGATCCGCCACCTTCTCCTGCAGATTATCGACGATCTCTCTTTTGAGCGCTTCCTTGCGTTCGCTGTCGGGTATTTCCCGGAACAGCGCGTCCACATGTTCCTGAATGGTCTTCATTTCCGCTCCTCCAAATTCATGAAAATATCAATGATTTCTTTTGTCTTGCGCCATTCCTCGATCTCCTCGCGGAAGAAGTCGCGCCCCAGCGGCGTAATACTGTAATAACGGCGGCGTCCGCCCAGCGAGACATCGCCCTCGTAAGAGGTGATGAGGTCCTTCTTCTCCAGCCGCTGGAACACAGCATACAGTGTGGCCTCCTTGATCTGGAACCGGTCTCCGGTGCGGCGGCTGATCTCCTTGCTGATTTCATAGCCGTAACGGTCCTTCTCCATTATCAGGCGCAGTATGATGGAATCCAGATGCCCTCTGATAATATCGCTGCTGATCATACACTCACCTTTCTTGAGATTACTCTTTCAGATAGTATGCTAAAATACATTGCACTATGACATAGAATACTATCAGATGGAGTAATCCTACTCCCAATATTTTGGTTTGTCAACACCTTTTTCGGGGTTGTTATTGTGATTTTTTCCGAGTAAAAAAACACCCCTCCGATGGTTGAGTCAGAGGGGTGTGATGCACAGTTATATATTGGACCTAAAACTCGCAGTTTTGCGGCGTGCGCGGATAGGGGATGACGTCACGGATGTTCTCTACACCGGTGAGGTAGATCAGCAGGCGCTCGAAGCCCATGCCGAAGCCCGCGTGCTCGCAGCCGCCGAAACGCCGCAGGTTGAGATACCAGTACAGCTCGTCCTGAGAGATGTGCAGCTCCTCCATGCGTGATACCAGCTTCTCATACCGCGTCTCGCGCTGGCTGCCGCCCATCAGCTCGCCCGCGCCGGGCACCAGCAGGTCCACCGCGGCTACCGTCTCGTTGTCGCCGTTCTGATACATATAGAAAGCCTTGATCTCCTTGGGCCAGTCGTACACGAACACGGGGGATTTAAAGTGCTCGTCCGTCAGATACTTCTCGTGCTCCTTGGCGATGTCACCGCCGAAATGCGGTTGGAACTCGAAGTTGCGTCCGGAGGCGTTCAGCAGCGCGATGGCCTCTCGGTACGGCACCCGCGCGATGGTGGAATTGACCAGTGCTGTCAGCTTGTCTTTCAGCGCCGTTTTGGTATATGTCTCGAGGAAAGCCAGTTCGTCCTGTGCGTGCCCCAGAATATAACCCACAACGGATTTAAGGAAGTCCTCTTCAACGTCCATCAGCCCCTGCAGCTCGCAGAACGCAATCTCCGGCTCAATCATCCAGAACTCAGCCGCATGCGTCTTGGTGTTGGAATTCTCCGCGCGGAACGTTGGCCCGAACGTGTAAATCTTTTTGAAGGCCAGCGCGAACGTCTCGCCCTCCAGCTGACCTGTTACCGCAAGGGAGGTGGGCTTGCCGAAGAAGTCCTGCGCATAGTCCGGCTTTTGGCCCAGCGGCTGCGTGGTGACGGTGAACGTGTTGCCTGCGCCCTCTGCGTCGTTGCCTGTAATCAGCGGCGTGTGCACATACAGGTAGCCGCTGTGCTCGAAGTACCGGTGTATCGCGAAGGAAGCCAGACTGCGTATGCGGAATACCGCCTGAAACAACCGCGTGCGCGGGCGCAGGTAAGCGATCTCGCGCAGGAATTCCAGTGAGTGCTTTTTGGGCTGCAGCGGATATTCCTCCGGGCAGTCGCCAAGCAGTTCTACCTGCTGTGCTTTCAGCTCATAGCCGCCCGACTTGCCCTCGGACGGTATCAGACATCCGGTGACGGCGATGGCCGCTCCCACGCGGTATGCACTCACAGCGGCAAAATCAGCCATGCTGTCGTCGTATACCACCTGCAGCGACGCAAAGCAGGTGCCGTCAAAGAAGTCGATAAACCCAAAGCTTTTTTGCTTGCGGTGGTTGCGTATCCAGCCTTTCAGCGTAAACTGATCGCCAAGATGGCTCTTGGGGGATGCCATTATATTCCTAAGATCGAAATACCTCATATTTTGTCCTCAACTCGATTTTTTTGACTAAAACAGGTTGTTCCGGGTCTAAACGGTATGATTATAGCACATTTCGGGCAATAAAATTCCATGAGTTATCCATAAAATTACCAGCTTTACGGAACAAAGGCAACATTTAAAACGTCCAAGTTCATGGTTTGTTTCCTTGACACAAAAGGAAACACCCGGGTAAAATCCGATGTATACGTCTATAAACCCATTTGCATACTTGCATGACACATGGACGGCGCATTCGGAAAATACTGTGACGAAGCCGTGCGGTTTCATACCGGCGGATTTGCAATTATATTTAAAGATAAGTAAGAGAGGCGGAAGATGGCAGTCAGAAAAACAGTGAGAAAAGGAACGAACAAGAGATTGAAGGTTGCGCTGGGTGTGATGATCGGCGTGCTGGTGCTGGCGTTGTCGGCGAGCGTGATATTCCTTGTCGTCAACGAGCAGGTCAACGGCCGCATCATGGAGAGCACGGATGCGCTGCAGGGCGTAACGGTGAACGGTGTCGACATCTCGGGTATGAACCGTGAAGAAGCGGTTAAGGCAACGGCGGGTGTGCCGGAAAAGCTGTTATCCGACATAAATATATCTTTCAGCGTTGACGGGGAGGAGTACAGTTATACCGCGCAAGAGCTGGGCATCTCCACGGACTATCAGGAAGTGATTGATCAGGCGCTGCTGTATGGCAACACCGGTTCGCTGGAGGAAAGAAAAGAAGCCATTGAGCTGGCGAACAGCCAGGGGAAGGCATTTACCGTTTCAGTCAGATCGAACCGGGCGGGCATTGAAGAGGCGCTGCTGCCGCTAAAGGAGTCGCTGGACAAGCCAGCAACGGGTGCAAGCGTGACGTTTACGCCGTGGGGCCATCTGACAGACGGTACGCCCTATGAGCAGGACGCGCAGAAGATGATCGAAGCGGCGGCGGATGGCGATATGTGGAGCCGTCCCGAGCTGGCGCGTATACCTGAAGCGGAAAAACCAAACGAATTGCGGTATCAGTTTTGGAAAAACGATGAGTATGAGGAGGATTATATCCCGGACGACGCGGACATATCCCGCTTCTTGTATGCCGAAGGTATAAGCGGCCGCTCCGTGGATATGGAGGCTGTGGTGGACAGCGTGGTCGGTCAGCTGGAGAGCGGGGAATACTCCACCATTGCCGCGCCGGTGACGCCTGTTGAGCCGTCTGTAACGGTAGAAGATTTGAAGAGCCAGACACATCTTGTCACATCCTGGACTTCGAGTTACTCCCGTCATAATAGCTTTAACCGCAACTGGAACGTGGCCAAGTTGTCTGGTATAATCAACGGTGTGACCATCATGCCGGGCGAAGAATGGTCTATCAACACCGAAGCAGGAGACAGAACGACCAAAGGCGGCTGGAAGGAGGCTTCGGGCATCGTGGACGGCGGGTACGTGGACCAACCGGGCGGAGGCGTTTGCCAGATTTCCAGCACGACTTACAACGCGGCAATACGGGCCGCTCTGGACATCGTCGATTCGACTCACCACTCCATACCTTCGGACTATATTCCGTTCGGCCTGGATGCCACCATCAGCTCGTTTGGCGGACCGGACCTTGTGCTTCGCAATCCGTACGATACGCCTATCTATATCGTATCGTACGTTAACCCGAAGGATAAGAACTCCACAGTGGAGATTTACGGGACTCCGGTGGTGGACGATGAGTTTGGTGAAGTGATACTTGACTTCTCGTTCAAGGATGGAGGCAAGTTCGGCTCTGCTGAAATGACGTTTAAATACAATATGACCGAAGCGCCCGGCGGAAAGAAGCTGGCGCCAGGACAGTCGTTAGTCTATGCGCAGGCACGGTCTGGCCGAAAAGTGGAGACTTTCATTCATTACTTGTCGCTGGACGGCAAAGAACTGGCCAAGAAAAGCTTCCATAAATACAGCTGGAACCCCAAGGACGGCACGACGTACGTCAACGGGCCGGACCCGGCAACGGTAACGCCGACGCCACCGCCTGCGCCGACGCCCACGCAGCCGCCGGTAGAAACCATAGCGCCCACTCCCACGCCTGGTGGGGAAGAAGAAAGCACGGACAATAACGTACGCGGCCACAAATGGAAGGATTAGAATATTGCTGAGGAATATAATCAACAAGCTGCATGATGTACTTAGGCGGCCGGGCCGTCACGCCAAAAGGAGACGGAAGGTGACGCCTCGCTTTATCGTGATATGCGCGGCGGCGGGTTTAATATGCCTGTTGTTGGTTATATTTTCGTTCACAATATTCAAAGGTAAAGAGGAGCTGCCGGTGCAGGCTAACGCACAGCCGGGGCTTCCTTTGACTGAACCGGTGCTGACCGAAGCGCCGTCACTGCCCACAACACCGACTGTTAACGCGGCACAGACGCCGGTACCCACAACGGAATACATACCGGAACCCACGCCGATGCAGCTAAAAAAGGGCATGACCGACGACGAAGTGATCGGGCTGCAGCAGAGGCTGATGGACCTTGGGTACATGGAGCGCGATCTGCCCACAGATCACTTCGGACCCGTAACGGAGTATTCGCTGGAGCTGTTCCAGCGCAAGCACGACCTGCAGATAGACGGCATATACGGCGAGGGCACGAAACAGCTGCTGTTCTCGGACGAGGCGAAGAAGTATACCGTGTCCATCGGCATTTCAGGCACGGATGTAAAAGAGATCCAGCTGCGCCTCAAAGAGCTGGATTACATAGACAAGGTGACAGACTACTTCGGCGACGAGACCGAAGCGGCTGTGAAGGAATTTCAGCAGCGCAACGGCCTGGAGTCGGACGGCAGCGTGGGCTCACAGACGCGCGAGGTGCTGTTCTCCGGCGACGCCAAAGCGTTTTTCTACTCCATCGGTACCGAAGGCGAAGAGGTCTTGAAGCTGCAAAAGCGGCTTTTTGAGTTGGGCTATCTGACAACCGAGCCGGACGGCAAGTACGGCAAGGATACGGAGAACGCCATCAAACGATTTCAGGCCAAGAGCGGCTTCATCGATGACGGTTACGCCGGTCCCGACACGCGGAATCTGCTGTTCTCGGACAAAGCGGAAAAAAACGCGCTGGGCATGGGAGACAGCGGCAGCGATGTGCTGAACGTTCAGCAGCGGCTGATCGAGCTGAAATATTTAAAGGATAAGGCGGACGGATACTACGGCTCCAACACCGAGGGGGCGGTAAAGGCGTTCCAGAAGCGCAACGGGCTGTCATCAGACGGCAAGGTTGGGGCGAAAACGCTCAGCGTACTGCTCTCTGACTCCGCGAAAAAGGCATCAACATCCTCCGGAAGCAGCGGCGGTACCTCGGGTGGCAGCAGCGGCGGCTCTTCAGATGACAGCGGCAGCGCGCGGGAAAAATCCGTGGAAGAGCTGATCAAGGTGGCGAAGTCCAAGCTGGGCGCGAAATATGTGCGCGGCGCCAAAGGGCCAAACTCGTTTGACTGCTCTGGCTTCGTGTACTGGTGTCTCAACCAGATCGGTGTGAAGCAGGGCTATATGACTTCAGCCGGTTGGGCGGCCACCACCAAATATCCCGTTGTGAAGAAGATGAGCGACATTAAAGCGGGCGACATCATTTCGTTCAAGGGCCATGTGGGCATTGCCATCGGCGGCGGCAAGATGATTGACGCCGCACCCAGCGGCGGCGGCGTTCGTATCGGCAACCTGAGTCATTCCTACTGGAAAGAAAACTTCATCCGGGCATACAGAGTGCTGTAATACTCAATCAATAGCCGAATAGTATTGACGATAACCGCTGGTTTGACGCCAGCGGTTTTTGTATTCGAAAACCCCGCGTTAGACGCGGGGTTCGGTAAAGCTTATAGCGATGAGGCAGAACAGAAAAACTCCTTTTGATTTAGAATGAAGTGCGGTCTGGCAACTGCACAACAAAAAATCAAAAG
>JAEZHF010000084.1 GCA_023416745.1 Bacillota bacterium | reverse complement strand
GCAGGGCGGGCTGGGATTCTCAAGTAATCAATCCCTTGTGGGGTGGTGCGGAGCCAGAGCGTCCGCGGTTTTTTGACCTTTAATAATGAAGGCCCTACATATCCAGCGCCGACAGCGCGGCGCGTTCATCGGTAATCAGCACGTTGATATACCCGCCGCGCAGTGTACCGGTAATAATATCGGTCTTCTTTTCGCCCGCGGCAACACCGACAACAACGGGTATGTTTTTCAGGTCCTCCAGCGTGACGGCGATCATGCGATCGTTTAATGAGGTGTGACATTGGTTGCCGTTGATATCGATGTATCGGCCGCAGATGTCGCCCACGGCGCCTTCGCTGCGCAGGCGTTTGGCATCTTCGTAGGTGATGTGACCGGAGCGGAACTGTGCGGATAATTCGGGATTGGTGGACCCAAGACCCACGACAGCCACGGCGGCTTCCTGTATCTTCTGAAAGTGCTCGCGAACATGCGGTTCGTCCAGCAGCAGGTCGCGCAGCACCTTGCTCTGTACCATGAACGGTGCCTGCAGCAGGTAGCTGTCTCCGCCGAGCGCGCGCGAAAGCATCAGCGCCATTGAATTGGCGTCGGTGTCCTTTGTGCGGTCGCTCATGCCGCCGATCAGCTGGATGACATCGATCTTTCGGGCGGTGTTCATACGGATGTTTTTTACCACCTGGCTGAGCGTGGTGCCCCATGCGACGCCCATCAGCGATCCGCCCGGGATATTAGCCTCCAGGTAGCGCGCTGCGGCGGCCCCGACGTTTTGCTTGCTCTCTTCGGCGTTGTCGCTTCCGGGAACCACGATGGCGTGGATGCCGAACCGCTGCTTCAGCCTGCGGGCCAGCTCCAGTCCGTAGGACGATACATCGTCGATGCGGATCTGGACAATGCCTTCCTTGACGGCAGTTTTGAGCATGCGCGATACGGTGGGGCGTGATACGTGTACTGTTTCAGCAATCTCCTGCTGAGACAGGTTGTCGATATAATACATCTTAGCGACTGTGATCAGAAGATCCCGCTTGTCCGACGTGACCTGGTCCATGGCTTTGCCCAACCTCCTTTTATCACCTGTAAAAAATAGTGACATATACCTATATAAAAGTCAAGTAGAAATTTTCAAATGTTCATATTGTGAGCAAAATTTCAATCTATAATTCCTAAAATACATTTTGGAAAGCACAAACATGAACATATGTTCAATTATGTGTGGAATTATTGACAATGTGTTATGAGAGGTTTAAGATGACATTATCAAAGACAATTGTGTTGAGGTATAAACATGCTCAAGCTTTCAGCATCCATACTGTCGGCGGATTTTCTCAAGCTGGGAGAGGATATCGCCCGAATGGAACAGAGCGGATGCGACATATTGCATATTGATATCACAGACGGTCACTTCGTACCCAATCTGACGATGGGCATCTGCGTGGCCGAGTCAGCCTGTAAAATCACAAAGATGCGCAAAGATGTTCACCTGATGATCTCCCGCCCGCAGGATTTTATTAAAAAGTTTTCAGACGCCGGCGGAGACCTGATACTGTTTCACCATGAGGCCACGGCGCATCCGTTTGAAATGATCAAATACATCCGCGAGTGCGGTAAGATGGTGGGCGTTGCGCTGGATCCCGGCACGCGCGTCAGCAGCATCGCCCATTATCTGCATGCGGTGGAGGCTGTGCTGGTAGTGGCTGTGTGCGTCGGCTTTGGCGGCCAAAGCTATATTGAAGAGATGGACGGCAAAATCGACGAGCTGGTTCGTCTGCGCCGTGAGAAGGGCCTCGAATTTGAGATACAGGTGGACGGCGGACTGACGCCGGAAAACGCACGGCTCAAGCACGGGATCGGCGTGGATACGCTGGTGGCCGGATCAATGTTTTTCCAGAGTCCGGATGTGGCTTCGCTGGTTCGGCAGATCAAAGGTTAGTATTCAATAATCCAATAATTATAATATGGAGGAATGCACAATGAGTTTGAGTTCGGACAGCCTGAAAGGCAAGGTATGCGTGGTGACGGGCGCGGCCAAGAGCATCGGCTTCGGTGTCGCGGAGAAGTATGCTCAAGCAGGCGCGAAGGTGGCCATGATCGACATCGATCCGCTGGTGACGGAATCGGCGAAGGGGCTTGCGGACAAAGGCTACACGGTTAAGGGCTATATTCTGAACATCACGGACAGGGATGCGACGCTGAAAACCTTCGAGCAGATCGTGGCGGACCTCGGCGACATCTATGCGCTGGCCAACGTGGCAGGCGTGGTGGACAACAGGCCGTTCGAGGAAGTGGACGAGGCCGTGTTCGACAAGATGTTTAAGGTGAACGTTTACGGTTCGGGCTACTGCATACAGGGCGCGCTGCCCAGCATGAAGAAGCTGGGCGATGGTAAGATCATCAATTTCTCCTCCAAGTCCGGTAAGACGGGCTCGGCGCTGATGGTGCCGTACAGCGCTGCGAAGGGCGCGGTGATTGTGATGACGCAGGCGCTGGCCTTCGAGTTTGCGAAGTACAACATCAAGATCAATGCCATCTGTCCCGGTATCACCGATGCGACTGGCGTGTGGTCCAATGTGAGCGCAGGCTACATCGACAACCTCAAAATGGAAAGAGAAGCTGTGGTGAAGCAGTTCACTTCCAAGGTGCCGCTGGGCCGCTTGACGGACATTGAAGACCTAGTGGAATTTGTGTTCTTCCTCACCGTTTCGGGCGAATACTGCACCGGCCAGGCGTTTAATGTGACCGGCGGCCGCGAAATGCACTAAACAAAGGAGATACATATGGATATCGATAAGATCATAGCGGAAGTGACCAGCCAGGTGCTGGGCAAGGTACAGGGATCGGCGGCAGCGGCTCCGGCAGCAGCACCGCAGGGCAGCGGATACAACGCTGGATACGCGAAGTATATGGACCATACTGTGCTGAAGCCCGAAACGCAGCGGGCCACCGTCGGCAAGTTCTGCGATGAGGCCATTCAGTACCAGTTTGCCAGCGTGTGCGTGAACCCGACCCACGTCAAGTTCGTGGCCGAGAAGCTCAAGGGCACCGGCGTGAAGACGTGCTGCGTGATCGGCTTCCCTCTGGGTGCCAACACACCGTTTATCAAGGCCGTGGAGACGATGGAAGCCGTTAAGAACGGTGCGGATGAGTGCGACATGGTCATCAACATCGGCGCGCTGAAGGATCGCGACTACCAGCTGGTATATGAGGACATCAAAGCCGTGGTGGACGCGGCGCATCCCAAAGCACAGGTGAAGGTGATCATCGAGACGAGCGCGCTGAACGACGAGGAGAAGGTGCGCGCGTGTGAGCTGGCCAAACAGGCGGGCGCGGACTTCGTGAAGACGTCCACCGGCTTTGGTTCGGGCGGCGCGACGGTGGAGGACGTGCGGCTGATGAAGCGCACGGTGGGCGATGCCATGCTGGTCAAGGCATCCACGGGCATCAACGATCGCGCAGTCTGCGACCAGATGATCGCGGCGGGCGCGGTGCGTATGGGCACCAGCAAGGGCATACTGATCGTCAAGGGCGAGGGTGGCAGCAGTCCGTGCATCAAGTGCGGCGCGTGCACAGCCAATTGCCCCAGCGGCAACGTGAAGATAACCAAGAACGAATATTAAGATTTGGAGGATAAAGGGCATGGAAAAGCAGGCATTGGGAATGGTGGAGACCAAGGGTCTTATCGGCGCGATTGAAGCGGCGGACGCGATGGTGAAAGCGGCCAATGTGACGCTGGTCGGCAAGGAAAAGATCGGTTCTGGTCTGGTGACAGTGATGGTGCGCGGCGACGTGGGCGCGGTGAAGGCGTCAGTGGATGCAGGCGCTGCTGCGGCCAAAAGGGTCGGCGAGCTGTACGGAGTGCATGTGATACCGCGTCCGCATGACGACGTGGAAGGCATACTGCCCACGAAATAACTCAAAGGAGCGGACAGATGGATTTAAATCTGAAAGGTAAGACAGCAATCGTCACCGGCGGCAACACCGGTATTGGCTCTGGCATCTGCGAGGTGCTGGCCGGCGAAGGCATGAACGTCATCGTGACGTATATTGTGGATGCACCGGGTGCGCTGGGGTTTGCGCGCAAGCTCTCCGAGCAGTTCGGTACCAACTGCTGCGCTGTGTACTGCGATATCACCAACACGGATGATATCGACGCTGTGTACGCGCTGGCGGAGAAGGAATACGGCCATGCGGACGTGCTGGTCAACAACGCGGGCATCTGGCCCACCACGCCCATTACGGAAATGCCGGATGCGGAGTGGAGAAAGGTCATCGACGTCAACCTGAACGGCACGTACCTGTTCTCCAAGCGCGCGTGCATGCATTATCTGAAGCATAGTGTGGAAGGGCACATCGTTAACATGTCATCTAAGTCCGGCTTTGCCGTGACGTCTCCCGACCATGCGCACTACGCGACAGCCAAGGGCGCCCTCACGCTGATGGTGAAGGCGATGGCGCGCGAGTTTACGCCCAAGGGCATCACGATCAACGGCGTGGCGCCCGGCATGGTGTGCACACCGTTCAACGAGGATAAGCTCTCGCAGCCCGAGTGGCTGAAGTATTATCAGGACCGCATACCGGTGGGGCGCATCTCCAAGGCTCACGAGGTGGCGTATACGGTGGCGTTCCTGGCGTCCGAGAAGGCGCGGTTCATCACCGGCACCATTGTGGACGTAACAGGCGGCATGCTGATTTGATGACGGCAGCCCCTGATGCGGCGAAATTCCTGATTATAAATGCGGCTGTATGCCGCCTGAAGGAGCATAGCCATGAAGAAGATTGGTATCCGCAGGCTGACAAAAGAAGCTTTTGAACGTTATGGCAGCTATGCCAGCATACTGGAACCCGAGGGAGACCATCTGGGCGCACCGCCGGTGGAGTTTTACCGCGACATGGTGCAGCAGAGCCTGGGTGATGCGACGCGCGTATCGTATTCCGCCTGCGTGGTGGATCAAAGGACGCCGCACATCATCGATGCGATGGAGCACCATGATTATTGTCACGAGACGATCATTTGTCTGGATGGTGACTATCTGATGCTCGTGGCGCCGGCCTGCCCCAAGGATCAAGTGCCATACGACCAGATCGAGGTGTTTCTGCTGCCGCGCGGTACGGTGGTGAACGTGAAGTCGGGCGTGTGGCATGCGGCGGCGTTCCCGTACCAGTGCGACAAGGTGCATATCATGTGTGCGCTGCCCGAGCGTGTATACGTCACGGATTGTCATGTGGTGAACATACCGCCGGATCAGCAAATCGAAGTAATCGAAGAGTTTATCGACTAATCAGTTAAATACCAAAACATTCTTGCCTCCTAGTAAAAAGAGAAATGCTGCGTATTTCTCTTTTTACATTATATTAACGATATCTTTTATTGATTTGATAATCTCTGCGTCTTCAATGGTTCTTTGGTTATGATAATAAAGACCTCGCCAGATTTCGTACTTCTTATGCAGAAACTTATAACACTCGCATTGGGGTTGTCAGCCAATTGCATTTGAGTTGCTCATTATCAATGGCTTTGAACACTTTGTCCAGATAGGTATAATAAGCTTCGCCTTTCTCCAGTATGGCGCTTTTCATTGTTCTTTGATCATCTCCCGCGTGATCACCGGTATGTTAGCCAGCGTATCCGCGGGCGTCATCGACAGCATGCCGCGATCATGAGCGGCCGCTTCGCCCGCCTTGCCGCAGATGTACGCGCCGTATACCGCCGCCGCGAAGCCGGTCATGCCGCGCACGTTACCGCCGCACATCAGACCGCCGATCACCCCGGTCAGTACGTCGCCGCTGCCGCCTCGCGCCATGCCGGGCGTGCCAGCTGTGACGAACACCGTCTTGTCGCCATTGGTGACTAACGTTGTTGCACCCTTGAGCAGCACCGTTACATTGTACTTTTTGGCGAAAATCTGCGAGCAGGTCAGCGGGTCGTTCTTGATCTCGTCCACGGTCAGGTTGCACAGCCGGGAGAACTCGGCCAGATGCGGCGTCAGCACGATGTCTCCGCGTTTTGCAGCCAGCCATTCCTTATTCTGTGCAATCAGTGTCAGCGCGTCCGCGTCGAACACCTTGCGGAGATCGTAATGCGTCACCATGTGTTCCACCGCTTTTGCCGCGCCATCGCTGAGGGACAGCCCCGGCCCCGCGGCCAGCGCTGTCTTGCCTTCCATCAGCTGGTCCAGTCCGGGGAGGCATTGCTCGGACAGGTTCCCCTGGAATTCATCCAGCGCAAACGTCATGCTTTCGGGCACGCGGGAGGAGAATATCGGCTGCAGGCTGGCCGGTATGCCGGCGGTCACCAGCCCCGCGCCCGCGCGCAGCGCGCCGCAAATACACAGCAACCCCGCACCCGAGAAACCCTGGCTGCCCGTCACGCAGGCCAGCTTGCCATAGCTGCCCTTGTGCGTGTCCGGGTTTCGGGGAAGCAGCTTCAGACCCTCAACCGCGGCGCGTATCTGCCCCACGTTGTATTCACCCGTGGTACCGATCTCCTTAACGGTCAGCTTACCGGTGTACGCCCTCCCAGGGTACAGAAAATGCCCCGGTTTGGCACACTGAAACGTGACCGTTTCATGTGCGTTCACCGCTGCTCCCATCACGAGGCCGGTGTCCGCATCGATGCCGGACGGTATATCACAGGCGATGATGTATGCACCGCTGTCGTTGACCAGATCGATGACCTTTTTATACAGCCCTTCCGCCTCGCGCCGCAGGCCCACACCTAACAGCGCGTCAATCAGCACATGATCGGAGATGCCGGTGAGCAGCGCTTCCGCTGTGCCTTCGCTGACGATCTCAAATATGCGCGGCCCGAAATAGGCTGCATTTTCCGCAGCCTCGCCCTGCAATGCTTCAGCTTTGCCGACGAGACAGACGCGCACCTCGCAGCCCTTGGCTTCCAGCTGGCGTGCCGCCGCGAATCCGTCTCCGCCGTTGTTGCCCATACCGCACAGTACGAGCACCTTGGTTTTCCCAAAACGCTCCCAAACGGCTGAGGTAATGCCGAACGCTGCGTTCTCCATCAGCACGCGCGCCGGTATGCGCATCTGCTCCATCATATAGGCGTCCAGCGACTGCATCTGTTTTTTACGTACAACGGGTATCATCGTCGTCTCCTTCCGCGCCGGAGGGCGGTTCTCATTATACTGCTTGATTAAAGGCGAAGGTTGCGGATTATGAGTATGAAACGGCATTGACGATGGCACGTGCTGCAACCTCGGCGCCCGCCGCGAGTATCGCGGAGAATTCACCTGAGGCGGTACCGGTGCCGAATGCGAATACCGTATCGCCGTCAAACATCGTATGGGCAGGCCGAATGGTCATCGCTGTGCCATCCTGACCCATAGCCGCCAGCTTGTTGGCCTGCTCCTTGGTGAGCGTTGCGTTGGTGCCCACGATGCCGATCGTGGTGTTGCGGCCGGACATATCCGGAGCAGGGGCATTATACAGTGCGTCCAGTACGGAGCCGCCCGCCATGCCCGCGATCTTTTTGCCGTTGGTGTGGTCGTACACATCGCCGAACGCATTGACCGCAAACGCCGCTGCGACGATAATGCCGTCCGGCAATACTATGGATGCCGTGCCGAAGCCGCCGCGCCCCGTGCGGTCAGGGCCGCCCGCTTTGCCCACCGTCGCGCCGGTACCCGCTCCATACGAGCCGGATTCCAGCGCGCTGCCGGCGTTCTGGCACGCCGCATAGCCGGATGCCGCGTCGGGCCGCACGGCTGCACTGCCAACGCTAAGGTCGTACAGCACTGCCGCCGGGACGATGGGCACGCGCGCGTAGCCGGTGTCGAAGCCTTCGCCGTGCTCTTCCAGCCAGCGCATCACGCCGTCTGCCGCCGCCAGACCGAAGGCGCTGCCGCCGCACAGCAGCAGCGCGTGGGCCTGCTGCACCGTGTTGCCGGGTCGGAGCAGGTCCGTCTCCCGCGTGCCGGGGGCGCTGCCGCGCACGTCCACGCCCGCCACCGCGCCGCCTTTGAGCAACACGACGGTGCAGCCGGTGAGGCTGGTGCTGTCCGTGTAGTGTCCGGCCAGTACGCCGGGTATATCCGTCAGGCTTCCGCTATACATAGCCTTTTTCTCCTCTGAGCGATACTTCTCCCGCCACATAACGCCGGATCTGTCCGTTCACACTGAGCAGCAGCGCGCCGTCATCATCAAAACCGGCAAGCTCGCCCGTCTCGCTGTCGGAAGCGGACGTGACGGTAACAATGCCGGATATCGCGCTCCGGCGGCGGAACTCATTCATGAACGGCGCGAGCCCCTCGCATTTAAACAGCGCATATGCGTCCAGAAAGCTGTCGATCATAGCCGCGGCCAGCAGCGTCCCGTTCGCGGACACGCCGGTGGCTGTCTGCGTTAGCGCACCCTCAAACCGCGCCTGTGTGTTGACGCCGATGCCGCAGACCACATAGTCCACGCCATCCATGTTCAGCATGCTCTCGGTCAGAATGCCCGCCGCCTTTTTGCCGTCCACGATGATGTCGTTGGGCCACTTGATGCATGCGGATGTATCCGAAACGCTTTCGACTGCCCGGCAAATCGCCACTGCCACTGCCAGTGTCAGTCCGGCAATTCTGTCCGGAGCGGTCTTCGGGCGCACGAGGAACGACATGTAAATGCCGCTGCGGGGCTCGGACACCCACGTGCGGCCCTTGCGGCCCTTGCCCGCTGTCTGCTCGCCTGCGATGAACACGCCTGTTTGCAGCTTGCGCGCCGCCGCCTTGGCGTCGTCGTTGGTGGACGCGGTGGACGTCTGGTAGAACAGCGGGATAGAATGGCGGATATGCGCACCCACATATTCGGCTCGCGGTACGTCGGGCGGGCTTTCCAGCTTGTAACCGCGCTTGTTGACGCTGCTGACCGCAGCGCCGTCCGACTCCATCGCGCGGATGTGCTTCCAAAGCGCCGCTCGCGTGATGCCCAGAGACTCGCTGATGGTCTCTCCTGATAAATAGCCCTCGGCTTCCTTGAGCCGCCGGTAGATCTGATCTCTCACTCGTCCGCCTCCGAGAATAGCGCGTTGATGGTGTCGTATGAAAATCCGTGTCGTGTCAATGTCGCGAAGACCTTCTGGCGCAGTTTGCGCACGTCGCCGGTGTTTCTGTTCATCAGCGCATCCAACTGCCGCCGCGCGTTGCGCCGCTCGTCCTCATCGGTGTAAGCCGTCATCGCACTGTCGATCAATGTGCGGTCCAGACGCTTTTCCTGCAGC
Organism: Bacillota bacterium; assembly: GCA_023416745.1. GTDB lineage: Bacteria > Bacillota > Clostridia > Christensenellales > SZUA-584 > SZUA-584. The sequence goes on along the minus strand of JAEZHF010000084.1, from coordinate 49,572 downwards.
CGGTGAGTTACGGCGATGCGCCCCCAGCGACCCGCGGATACGGCGCTTTGCACAAACTCTCTGGCGTAGGCCGCATCGTCCACATAGCCATAGGCTGCCAGCTTGTCCATCGCAGGCTCAATGGCTGCGTCGGCGATGCCCTTGTCGCGCAGCCGCTGCATCAGCTCGCCCCGCGTGCGCATGCTGTGCGACAGCAGAGAGGCGGCGCAGTCGAACGCGTACTGTATATTGTCTTCCAGCACCGCTGCGTCCAGATCACGCTGGCTGACCACCGATCCCGTTTTCATGCTCATCCTGACAACCGCTTCGGCTCCCAGCGACGCGACGTATTCGCCATCGGCATATATATTGTAGCGGTCCTTCTTCTTTTTCTGAGGCTCGATGGCTGTGATCACCGGCGCCCCCGACGACGTATGCGTCGGTGGGGTAGGTGTTTGATTTTCTTCCATAATTTCGATTATAAAGCATAACAGCGAAAACATAAAGTGCATATTTTGTGTATTTGGGTACAAAATATAAATGATTGACCACAATCGGTAGCGTAGGAGGCAAAGTATGATATTTGGGAGCACATCCTCGGAGATAGAAGCTAAAAACCTGATGATTATTGAGGATCATCTGAACCATGAAGCGCTGGCTGCTAAAAAGAGCGAGCTGTACGCAGAGTACTTCGCTGACCCTGCTCTGAAGAGCTGCGCTCAGCAGCTGGCCAAGCACCACAGGGAGAATTTCGCAAACCTGATGGGCTATCTGGACTCACACAAATAGGGAGGAAAATATGTCGCACCAGCATCCCAACATGACGGAGAAAGAACTCCTTGCCGACCTGCTCAACCAGGAAAAGCAGATGATGTCGCTGTATGCCACAGGCATACAGGAGGCGTCGTGCAAAAACCTGCGCAAGGTACTCAGCAGCCAGTTCAATCAGACCAGTCAGGACCAGTATGAGCTGTTCGACCAGATGCGCGAAAAGGGGTATTACCAGACCCAGGACGCGGTAAGCCAGCGTGTGCAGCAGGTGAAAAATACATACAAAATCATGCAGACGGAATTGTGATGACCGTTTTATCGTTTTAACCGTTTGGTTCATTATTATATTCACATACTCTGTGCATTACTAATTTAACAATACTGGCAGCTTTGTCATATCATCTATTGAGGGGATACCGACGAATGCTGAATACTTTTGAGACCTGCGGCTGCGAGAAATGCTATACATTAATAAAATATGGCTTTGAGAAAAGGCTGCTGCCTTGTGTGCTGCAGTCGGGCGTTATCGGATGTCAGACTCGCATCGCTTACGCTTTCTTTGACCCAAGCGAGTATGGCTGTAATGAACCGTGCTGCGCTGTGCTAAGGGTGTTCGTGCAGGGCGCTCGGCTTTGCGGCCGCCGGGAAACGGTGTGTATTCGACCCGTGCTGCCGTGCGGCGCGCCGCTGCCGGTGAAGGAGACCGCGTCTTTTGAGGTGGGGCGTAATTTCTGTGGCTGGAGGACTGCGGATATACTGCCGCTGATTGCCGTTGTCAGGCGTGAGCTTGGTGACGCGCCGTTCGGTTTCGCGCTGAGCGTGGCAGCACCCTCGCTGATAATGTTCTCGGCTGAACCGGCTGCATGCCCCCGGTTGCTGCTGGACCGGCACAGTGCGCAGGAAGGCGGCGACGTGCTATCGGGCTGCCCCTGTGCCGGAGTGGCTGACATGTGCGCCCCAGTGTCCTGCGGGTGCTGTGCGGGCAGCGCCGGCTTGCGCGTGGAGAGCCGAGTCTGGGATATCGAATTCGAGCGTGAGGATTCATCCGTTGTGCAGCGTGTGGACCGCATCCGGGAAGGGACGTTCTTTGTCACCAACAATGGAGAGGACGTCATGCTGGCCACGGTGCAGACCGGGTTTGATGCATCCCGCTTAGCGTACGACACACAAAAAAGCATTAAACCAGAGGAGACTCAGGCGATCGTGGCGAAGTTCTATGGCAGGTATTACCGCCTGACACTGTCCGCTCGGGGTGAGGGCAAGGCTACTGTCCAGTTTATCGGGCAGTATTATATCTGATTACTAATAAAAAAGCGTCTTGCAGGATTAAGAAACACTCCTTTTGAATTAATACCAATATTAATAATCAGACCTGAGACACTCGTACTGGTATGAAGACGATACTTTTTTGGAAACGGCGGCAGCGGTTTCGACGATGGCAAGCTGTACGCACAGATACCCAAAACCGATTGACGCTGCGGTGAATCCGCTTATAATGGAGTGCAAGAGAGGTGTGGGCGGATGTTTTTCATATTTGGCATTGAGGAAAAGGAAAAGGAACTGCGCGAGTTTGCGAATATCGTGTGTGCGGACTGCGGGAGCTATTCCCGTGCGGTATTGATACTGCATTATACGTACTTTCACATATTCTTCATCCCCACGTTCCGCTGGAATAAGCAATATTTCGTGCGCGTGTACGGCAGCGGCGCGGTGTATGAGGCGGACGCGGAATACGGCAGGCAGCTGGAACAGGGCGCAGAGCTTATATTTTCGCGTCTGAGGAAGGTGAGAAGCGGCTTCGGCGGCGCAGGTGAGTTTTACTCGGTGTGCAAAAACTGCGGGGAGGCGTTTGATCCCAGTTTTGAGTACTGCCCGCACTGCGGTGTAAAGAAGTAGAAAATCGGCAGCAGCGTGTTTGCAGACGGCAGGCACGCTTTTTGGTGGTCTTCACACAGCCCGTCAAATCGGGAAGAATTTCGAATATCTTTCATGTTTCGTGTATTTATGTTAACATATACAGTAATAACAAAAGAGGATGGTGATGGAATTGAACCCCAAGGGTACAAAACCCGATTGGAGCAGGATTAAAAGGTTTATTATCATCGGAATCGTTGTCGTGGTGCTGATCGTGCTTGCGGCAACGAGCTGGTATACGGTGGACGACAAGCAGCAGGCCGTGGTGACCACGTTCGGCAAGGTGACGCACATCACCGACGCAGGCATCCACTTCAAGCTGCCCTTTGGTATTCAGGAGGCGCACAAGGTGGACGTGAACGTCTATCAGAAGATAGAGCTGGGATACCGAACCGAAGCGCAGACCGAAACGGGCTATTCGCTGGTGGAGACGGAGAGCAAGATGATCACGGGCGACTACAACATCGTTAACGTGGAATTCTTCGTGGAATACAAGGTGTCCGACCCGGTCAAATACCTGTACTCCGCCTATCAGCCGGAGATGATTCTGAAGAACCTGATCCAAAGCCAGGTGAGGAACGTGGTAGGGTCCACCAATGTGGACGCGGTGCTGACCAATGGCAAGGAGCTCATCCAGCAGCAGGTGAAGGAACTGATCATGAATGTGCTGAGCGAGTACGATATCGGTCTGATGCTGACGGATGTGAAGATACAGGACAGCGACCCGCCCACTGAAGAGGTGACCGCCGCGTTCAAACAGGTGGAAACAGCCAAGCAGGGCGCGGAAACGGTGGTCAACGAAGCCAAGGCTTACCAGAACGCCGAGATACCCAAGGCGCAGGCACAGGCCGATAAAGAGCTGCAAAACGCCGAGTTTCTGAAGCAGAGCCGCATTAACGACGCGACGGAACGCATCGCCATGTTCGAGGCGATGTACAGCGAGTACGTGAACAACCCGGAGATCACGCGCTCCCGCATGTACTACGAGATCATCACGGATATGCTGCCCGGTGTGAAGATATTCATCAACACCTCCGAAAACGGCGTGGAGATGATGCTGCCGCTGGAAAGCTTCCTGAGCGATCAGACGGGCACACAGCAGCAGGGAGGGGAGCAGTAACATGAAAAAGAAAATCATTAAAGCACTCGTGTTCATACTGGTTATCGTGGTACTGATCATAGCCCTGACCAGCTATTATGTCGTGCCGGAAAACGAATATGCCTGCGTCGTGCGGTTCTCCAAGATCATCGCCACCAACGAGGTTCCCGGGATATATTTCAAGACACCGTTTGTGGACAGCGTGAGAGTTTTCCCCAAGGCGATCATGTTCTACGACATACCGCCCTCGGAGGTGCTGACGGCGGACAAGCAGAACATGACGGTGGACAGCTACATACTGTGGCGCATCTCCGAGCCGCTGAAGTTCTTCCAGACGCTTGGCAGCGTGAGTGTGGCCGAGGAACGGCTGGACGCAATGACGTACAACGCGCTCAAAAACATCATGGGCACGCTGGCGCAGAAGGATATCATCAACGAAGAAGACGCCTCGGAGCGCAACGACATTTACGCGGGCATAACGTCCAATGTGGACGTTATCGCAAAGAACTACGGCATTGAGGTGGTGGACGTGAAGATCAAGCGGTTCGACCTGCCCGAAGCCAACGAGCAGGCGGTGTACTCGCGCATGATCTCCGAGCGCAACCAGATATCCGAGAAGTATGCGGCGGACGGCGAATACGAAGCGTCCATCATCCGCAACGACGTGGACAAGCAGGTGAACATCATCGTGTCCAATGCGAACGCGCAGGCGGCGAAGATTGAGGCGGAGGGCGAGCAGGAGTATATGCGCATGCTGGCCGAGGCGTACAACTCGGACGACAAGCGCGACTTCTATGAATATATGCTGGCGCTCGATGCACTCAAAGCGTCGCTGGAAGGGTCCAACAAGACTGTGATACTGGGGCGCGATTCGGTACTGGCGAAGCTGCTCATCGGTTCATAACACAGAGAAACAGGGCCGCTTTTCATCCCGAAGGGCGGCCCTGAAAATTTGTCTATATTTTTTTAAAAAGTATCTTGCATTAAACAGTACCGTGTGATATACTGCATATTGTTCGAGGGACTATTTTTTTCAGACAGTACCTTGTAAAGAAAGATACCAAGTGGTATAATACACCTGTTGAAGGGAGGGGCGGCGTGAATACACAATTAAAGAAAGGCGTTCTCGAGCTCTGCGTGCTGGAACTCGTCAGAACAGGAGACCGGTACGGTTATGAGCTGGTCGCGAAGATATCCAAGAGCATTGAGATATCGGAAGGCACGATATATCCGCTGCTGCGGCGGCTGCAGAACGAAGGATACATGACCACGTATCTGAAGGAGTCCAGCGAGGGCCCGCCAAGGAAGTACTATCAGCTGACGGCCAAAGGCGAGGAGAAGCGGGAAGAGTATTTGAACGACTGGCGCACGTTCGTGGACGGCGTCGAGATGATCGTAGGAGGGCACAGTGAATAAGGAGCAATATTTGAAACAGCTTTCCGCAGAGTTGGGCAAGCTTAAAAGCTCCGAGCGGGAAGAGATAATGGCCGACATCGCGGAATACTTTGACTGTGCCGCGCGTGACGGCGAAAGCGCCGAGGCAATCGTGGCGCACCTGGGGGACCCCAGAAAGCTGGGGAAGGAATACTGGGCGCAGAGCTGCATCGCCAAGGCCAATGTGAAGGCATCGCCCAAATCCATGGCGCGGGCGTTTGCGTCGTCAGCGGCACTGGGAACCATCAACTTCTTGTATGTGCTGTGCGTGGTGGTCGTGGGCTATATCATCATATCGGCGTTCTATGTGGCCGCGGTGTCCATCGGGCTGGCCGGTATCGGTGTGATGGTGGCGGGCATACCGGTTTCGATGATGATCGGACCGGCGGGCGTGTTTGTCACAGTGCTGGCCGGTATCGCGGTGATCTGCCTGGGCATACTGGCGTTCATCGGCAATATGCAGCTGGCGAGGTTGTTCAAAAAAGCCAATATGGCATTTTTAAATAGAATTTCAGTACGACTCAGGAGGGAAAACAATGAGTAAAACGACCAAATTGGTCTTGATCGTCGCGGCGATCATGGTGGTCTGCATTATCGGCGCGGCGGTGACATTCGGCGTTATGTATAACGGCAGCGGCCCGCTGAACTGGAAGGGCGTACTCGGCAGCGTCACCATCGATCTGGACGAGAGTGCGGACTTTGACCTGGATGGCGTGAACCGTCTCAACATCGAGAACGTGTCCGGCCGCATCTATGTGAAAACGGGTGAGCCGCGTGCCACGCTGACGGGGCACATCAGAACCAACACGGATCAGGAGGAGTTCCTGAAGGTGGAAAACGAGGGCGGCATGCTGACGGTGAAGTCAGACATCGATTCGGTTTATCCGCACTACATCAACGGCGACATGATACTGACAGTGTATCTGCCCGAGGATATGGGGCTGGATACCGCCGTATCCGGTGCGTCGGCTTCAGCCGAGATCGGCGGCATAGAATTTGGCAGCCTGACCGTCAACAGTGCAAGCGGTTCTGTGGACATCACGGACTGCGCGGGCAGCATGCTTAATGTCAATGTGGTGTCGGGCGGCGTGCAGGCGGGCAGCCTGGAGTTTGACACCGTGAAGGTGAACACCACCTCGGGCAGCGTCACGGTGGACGGCGTGAGCGGTTCCGTGAAAGCGGGCAGCGTGTCGGGCGCGGTGCGCGTATCCAATGCGGCGGGTTCGGTGGAAATCAACAATACGTCGGGCAGCGCCTCAGTGACGCAGCCTCAGGCGGGCATTCAGCCCATCCGTATCCGCAACATCAGCGGCAGCATCAATGTGACGCTGAGCCCCGATGCGGCATTTGACCTGGATGCGAACACGACTTCGGGCGGCTTTACCTCCCAGTTCGACATCACGGTGAGCGGCAAGCTGTCCAAGAACATTGTGGGCGAGGACATCACAGGCAAGGTGAACGGCGGCGGCCCCATTGTTGAGCTCTCTACGGTGTCTGGCGGCATCAGCCTGAACACGAGAAACTAAACCAAACAAAACTTGAGGGGTCAGCAGATGGCGCGCACCCCTCAAGTTATAGCAATTATACTTAAATAATCCTCGACATCTTATTAAAGGAGAGCTACAAATGGCGGCTGAAGCAACGATAAAAAGACCCTTGCTGAAGTATTTTATTCTTACATACGTAATTTTCCTAGTGCTGTTTGGAATCACAGGCGCCACGCTTGCTCTGAATTTGCCATCGATTATCCCTGATGCTTTACAGGTGATATGCGCATGGTCGCCAACCTTCGCACTCCTCATTCTGTTCAAAAAAATTATACCCGATCAGACACTGGGTGAATTTGTCAATAGGCAATTTGCTTCAAAAGTGGCCTTAGGACAGCTTGCACTTGCGATCGGTATACAAGTGCTTGTATTTATAGGAATGGTCGTACTGGTTTCTGCCAGTAACAATATTCCGCTGCTGTCGGCTATTAACACGTCCGCATCTGTTCTGGTACTCGGCTTTTTCAATATGCTGATCAGAGGACCGCTGGGCGAGGAGATCGGCTGGCGGGGATATGCGCTGAACCATTTGCAAAAGACCCATTCTCCTTTGGTTGCATCGCTTATCATCGGCATCGTATGGGGCTTTTGGCACACCCCGTTGTGGATCGTGACTTCAGGATATACGGGTGTCCAACTGATCGAATATGCTGCGTTGTTTTTAGTCGGCATTATTGCCACATCGGTCATCATGACGTATTTCTACAACAAGAACAAGAATTTGCTGATACCCATTGTCATACATCAGCTGCTCAATTATTCAGGTTTTCTCGTTAATGCTGACGGAATGCAAACGATGTTTTACCAGGCTCTGCTTTGCCTCGTTGCGGCGATAGTGCTTGTTATCGTAAACCCAAAACAATTCATTGAGAAAAACATAACGTCAGTGCAAAGTGAATTAGGTATCAGACAACAGCGGGAAGCTTAACCCTTAAGGGCTGTGTTAGGAGTCTTATTAGATTATCCGAAGAACGTGATAGGTGAGGACCTTTCGGGCAAAGTGAACGGCGGCGGTCCTATGGTGGAGCTGTCCACGATGTCCGGCGGCATCAGCCTGAACAAAGGATAATTACCGCGAAAGAGGGGCTGCGAAGCTCCTTTTTTATACCGGCGACTCAAGTTGCCGATACAACGCTCCGCCATGTGCCCGGCGGAGCGTTGTTTTTTATTGGAGAAAGAACAAGTGCTGAGAGGAGCAGGTTGAATTATATTTTCATATGTGAGAATATATGGTATTATTAATGTATAACATTCAAGCAGTATCCCAGATAAAATCGGGAGGAATATTATTGTATGGATATAAGAAGAACACTATTGATCGTTATAGTCTTTACAGTTATTTTGCTGAGTGGATGTGGTTTCGAAACAAAAGAAGACATAGAATCAAAAGAAGTTGCGGTTACATGTGTGGAAGAAAGCGGTGATTTAATCTCTGAATTATATGATATAAGTGTTGATAATAACATCAAATGGATACGTATAGCTGACGAAAGCGATAGTTTGGATTGGGCGGTCAATATAGCTTATGATGATAAGTTCTATTTACTTTCTACACCCGAAGGAAACAGTGCCGACCCAACAAATACGGGTTTTTTGCGAGCATGTGAAATACTTGGTCAGCTTAATTCAAAGTACAGTTTTGATGTTATCCATTATTTTGATGAGAAATCTATACAAGTTCGATTTAGCAATATCTCAAGGGCAATCCTGTTTTCTCCTGAGTCCCTCCCTCAAAAAGATTTGAACGCTGAAAAGATAAAAGACGGATTCTATACCTATATGCTAAAGCCAATGCTTTAACAGGGTGTTTCCTATTTCTTCGCTTTGGTCATCAGCCCTGCTACCGCCAGAAAATACGAATCGAACCCAAGGCCGGAGATCTGGCCGACGCAGCCCGCCGCTGTGACTGACTTATGGCGGAAGTCCTCGCGCGCGGATGTTGCAACTTCTAATAGCAAATGATAATATATGGAAAGTACGCCATGCTTGGAGAGTATAATGAGTAGAATAACAAATTTAAGTATTATAATTATCCTAATTTTGATTCTGTGTGGGTGCAGATATGATATCATGGAAACCCAAGTAAACGGTGACTATATAGATAATATAGTACGAGAAGGATTAAATGAGGATTTTGATACCGAGTATAAGAGCCTTAATCAGGCTTTAGAAGATCAGATTGCTTTATATAATGAATATAACACAAACGATAATTTATTAAGAGTATGCAGGGGCCTGAGTGAAATGTCTCCACGTTCGGAGTATTACAATTTAATCGTAAAGTATTATGGATTGCTCCTCGATACTATGACACAAGACAAAATGTTTTTTACTGATGTTAATAGTGAACTTCATTATATTAACCAATATATAGAGAATTATCTCTCTGCGCTTTATGAAAGTAATATGTATGACAAGTTTAGATACGTGATGAGCAACCTAGAATTGTACATAGATGACCCGCAAGAAATTATAAAAACAGCAGCCACTGGTGTATCAATAATTGATTCAAATCATGGTTCTACGGAAGACTACATATTATTAAAAGAAGTGCTATTTAAGTGTGAACAGATGTATGCTGACAGAGTTGATACCATTTATCAAGCAATAATTACCAAGCAAATCGCAATATGTGCAGCTAAAACTGGAGATACAGAATTAGCTGAAGAATACACAAAAAAAGGTGACTCTTTGTTGGAATCATGAAAGTACGAAGAGTAAATACCGGAACTTTTATTGCAATGAGTCTATGCAAAGTAAGGATAGGAATTTATTTTATTACTTCGCCCGACTCATCAGCCCTGCCACCGCCAGAAAATACGAATCGAACCCAAGGCCAGAGATCTGGCCGACGCAGCCTGCTGCCGTTACTGACTTATGGCGAAAATCCTCGCGCGCGTGGATGTTCGAGAGGTGCACCTCGATGGCGGGCACGTTGACGGATTTGAGCGCGTCCAGTATCGCGATGCTGTAATGCGTGTACGCGCCGGGGTTGATCACGATGCCGTCGTAGAGCCCTTGGGCCTGCTGTATCTTGGTGACCAGTTCGCCCTCGATGTTGGACTGGTATTCGTCGATCTCGACGTTGTGGGAGCGCGCGAAATCGGCCAGCCCCGCCAACAGCGCCGCGTAGTCCTGTCTGCCGTACACGTCCGGCTCCCGCTGCCCCAGCATGTTGATGTTGGGCCCGTTGATCACAAGTATCTTCATTTCCGGTAATCCTCCAGTTTTATGACGATTGAATCGGCGCAGCTTTGAGCATTCGCCGTGTTCTCCGCAACGATATCTGCAAATTCATTATACAGGGGATGGCGCTTCTCGTACAGAGCGATGAGCGCGCCGCGCCCGGACGCCAGCAGCGGACGGCCTTCTGTCTCCGTCTCTCTCAGAAGTATATCCAGCGGTCTGTCCACGTAGATGGCAACGCCCGTCTCCAGCAGCGCCTGCATGGCGGCTTCTGTCTGCACCATGCCGCCGCCCGTGGATATCAAGGTGTTCATGGTGTTGGAGGCGTTCCGTGCTGCGGTCAGCTCGTACTGTCGGAACACGGCTTCGCCCTCTGACGCAAAAATGCCGGAGATGGGGCCGTGCGCAGCTTCGATCATGGCGTCTGTGTCAAGGAAGCCCATGCCCATGCGCTCCGCCAGCAGCCGCCCGACGGTGGATTTGCCGCTGCCCGGCATGCCAATCAGCACGATGTTGGAACGGCGGATGAATTCATGCACAGCGGCGCATTCATCCATTGTGAACGCGCTTCCTGTCCAAATCTGCTCGGCTGCCAGCGCCTGGGCGACCAGCATCCAAAGGCCGTTCGCGTGGGGGATGCCGCGCTCGCGCGCCTTTCTCAGCAGCGCCGTCTCGGGCGGGTTGTAGATGGTATCCACCACCGCACCGCACTTGTCGATGACGGCGTCGGACACGGGGCAGGTGTCCGTGTGGGGGTGCGTGCCGACGGGCGTCGCGTTGATGAGCACGCCGATGCCGTCCAAATGCGCCAGCGCGTCGTAGCTGACCGGGTTCAGGTCGCTGTCCGCGGTTTCGGGGTGACGGCTGACGGTGAATACCTCCGCCGCGCCCTGATCATTGGCTAGGAAGTATGCGCACCTTGCGGCACCGCCGCTGCCCAGCACGACCACGCGCTTGCCCCGCAGCACGATATTGTTCCGTTCCAGCAACGACTTTAGGCCGAAATAGTCGGTGTTGTGGCCGGTACGCCGCCCGTTCTCGAAGCGGATGGTATTGACCGCGCCGATGGCCTGCGCTTCGGGGGAAAGCGCGTGCAGATGCGGCATCACGGCTTTTTTGTAGGGTATCGTCACGTTGGTGCCCGCGTAGCCTTGGGCTTCAAGGCTGTCCAGCAGCGCGGGTAAGCCGTCTGGCGGCGTCTCATGCAGCCGGTAGACGATCTCCGTGCCCGTCAGGCGTCCGTATTTTCCATGTATCTGCGGCGAGAGGCTGTGGCCCAGCTTTTCACCGATCAGTCCAAACTTGAGCATGCTTCTCCTTTATGGTGCCATGCGCGGGTACGAGCCCAGCCATGTCAGCTCGGCGGACTTTTCGCGCACGTTGTCCAGCACGGCGGCGACGTGAGCATCACCCACGCTGCCCTCAAAGTCCAGATGAAACAGATATTCGAATGGCCTTTCCTTAAGCGGTCGGGACTCCAGCTTCATAATGTTGACGCCGCCCTCCGAGAAAAGCTGGATGACATCATGCAGCGAACCGGGGCGGTGCTCCACCATGAACACGACGCTCGTCTTGTCGCAGGAGGCGTTGACATGCGGCTGCGCGGATACTACGGCGAAGCGCGTGCTGTTGCCGTCGCTGTTCTGTATGCCGGACGCCAGCTCGACAAGGCCGTATATCGCTGCCGCTTCGGGGGAGGCGATGCAGCCCACGGTGACGTCATTCATCTGCGCCACGTCGTGCGCGGCCTGCGCGGTGCTGAGCGACGGGAACGCCGCCATCTGCGGGTGGTTTGCGAGAAACTCGCTGCACTGGGCGATGGGCTCCGGATGCGAATACAGCTTGGTGATGCCGTCCAGCGTGGCGCCGACGGGAGCCAGCAGGCTCTGTGTCACCTTGAGCAGCTGTTCCGCAACGATGAAGAAGCCGTAGCGCGCCAGCAGGTCGATCACCGTGGTGATGCTGCCCGTTTCGGTGTTTTCCACCGGCAGCATGGCGAGCGCGATGTTGCCGCTTTTCAATGCCTCAAATATCGCCTGAAATGACGGCAGGCTTTTCAGCTCTGCGCTGGGGAAGGCTTCGTGCGCCGCGATGTACGAGAACGATCCGGGCAGGCCGAGGTAGCCCACCGCGCCGTCCGCGAGCGAGGCGGAGACCGGATAACTGATCTGCATGCGCTGGCGCTGACGGCTGATGCCCATCAGCGATTGATAAAAGCGGCGCAGCAGGTCGGCATACGCGCCGTCACCCAGCTTCTCCAGCGCGCGCCGGATGACCACGTCCTCACGGGAGGCGTCGTACACCGGCCTGCTATAGCGCTGCTTGATTTCGGCGACGTCGTCCGCCGCCCGCATGCGTGCCTCGAACAGCGGCACCAGATGCGCGTCTATCTCGTTGATGCGATCCCGGAGGATGCTGATTTCCTCTTCATACCCCAATGTCACCAGCCCCTTTCCATCATCAGATCCAGCACAGCGACGTAGGCCGCTGCCTCGATGGCCACTGCCGCGCGGGGGACGATGCAAGCGTCGTGCCGCCCCTTGAGCGACAGCGTTTCTTCCTCCAGCGTCTGCAGGTTCACCGTCTGTTGCGGCTTGAATATGGACGCCGTGGGTTTGACCACCGCTTCGAACACGAGCGGGCTGCCATTGGTGATGCCGCCCAAAACGCCGCCGTTGTGGTTGGTGGCGGTGGTAATCTGGCCGTCTTTGACTGTGTAGGGGTCGTTGGCCTCGCTGCCGTGCATTCCCGCAAAGCCAAAGCCATCGCCGAACGAAACGCCCTTCACGGCGGGCACCGCCATCAGCAGAAAGGAGATCACGCTCTCCGCGGCACCGAACATGGGACTGCCGAGCCCCGCGGGGAGTCCGCACACCGCGCATTCCACGATGCCACCCACCGAGTCTCCTTCGGATGCGGCTTCCTTGATGTGCTGCTCCATCTGAGCCGCTTTGGAGTCGTCCAGCAGCGGCAGGCGCATGGCGGCAAGGCTGTCCGCCAGCGCGCGAGGTACGTTGGTCTTGTCGAACGCCGCGTCCTCCACATCAGCGATGCGGCGCACATGGGTAGCGGCGTAGATGCCCTTTTTCTCGAGTATCTGTGCCGCGACAGCGCCCGCAAACACCAACGGCGCGGTGAGCCGCCCCGAAAAATGTCCGCCGCCGCGCGGGTCGTTGAACCCGCCATAGCGCACATGGCCGGTATAGTCGGCGTGGCCGGGGCGGTTGGGGCGGTTGTCGTAGTCGCCCGAGTGCATATTGGTGTTATGGAACAGTACGCACAGCGGCGTGCCTGTCGCGTGGCCGTAGTAATAGCCGCTGACGATCTCAAAGTCATCCGCCTCCTGGCGCTTGGTGGACCATGCCTCGCCACCCGGCTTGCGGCGGTCCAGAAACGCGCGGAGTTTGGGGAAGTCGATCACCGTGCCGGACGGCACGCCATGCAGCACCGCCCCGATCTTGGGCCCGTGCGATTCGCCGAATATGTCGATGATGAAGTGTCTGCCCCAGACGCTGCTCATTGTATTTCTCCTCCCAGTGCTTTGTAGTCATCGTAGAACTTGGGGTACGATTTATCCGCGCATTCCGCACCACGAATGGTGACGGGGCTGGACGCGCCCGCTGCCGCGATTGAGAACGCCATCGCGATGCGGTGGTCGCCAAAGCTGTCGATCTCGCCGCCCGTGGGCTGCCCGCCGTGGATGATGAGACCATCCGGCAGCTCCTCCGCACGGATGCCCAGAGCGCCGAGGTTCTGCGCCAGCGCATGCAGACGGTCCGATTCCTTGATGCGCAGACGAGCAGCGCTCGTGATGTGCGTGACGCCTTCCGCGTATGCGGCGGCAATGGCCAGCGGCGGCACGAGGTCGGGGCACTGTGAAACGTCGATCACGGTGCCGTGCAGCTGGGAAGGGGAGGAAACGAATTCATCACCTTCCCATGAGATGTCTGCGCCCATGCGCATCAGCAGTTCCACAATCACGTTGTCCGGCTGAAGCGAAGCTCCGTCAAAGCCAGCGACCCGCACACCATCCGAGATCGCACCCGCTACGAGGAAGAACGCAGCCTGCGACCAATCACCCTCTACGTAGGTATTCTGCGGCGTGTACCGCTGACCGCCCTTCATAGCAAAATTATCGCCATCCACGGCTATCTCAATTCCGAAGCGGCGCAGTATGTCCACCGTCAGGTCCACATAGCCGCGCGACTCGAAACCGCCAATCACACTGATGCGTGAATCTCCGTTCAACAGAGGCAGCGCGAATAGCAGACCCGTAACAAACTGCGAGCTGACGCGCCCATCTAAGCGAAAGTCGCCGGAGCGCAGCGCGCCGGAAACGGTGAGCGGAAGGTTATAGCCCGGAGGGCGGGTGTAGGTGATGCCTTGATTATCGAATATGTGCAGGTACGCATCCAAGGGGCGCATTGGCAGCCGCCCATGGCCGGTAAATGTCTTGTCTCCGTCCAGCGTACATGCGACGGGGATAAAGAACCGCAGCGTGGAGCCGGACTCAGCGCAGTCGATAGGGTCACCCGTTAAGCACAACTGTCTTCCGTCCACGGTCAGCGTATCACCGTCCACGCGCATATCGACGCCCAGCGCGCGGCAGGCACCGATGGTGGCGCGGATGTCGCTGGAGAGATCCACGTGAGAGATGATGCTGCGTCCACCCGCCAGTGCCGCTGAAATAATCGCCCGGTGCGCCGCGCTTTTGGAGGGTGGTACCGAGACGGTGCCGTGCAGCCGTCCGGGCCTTACTGTCAGATCCATAGGTACTTCCTTTATATAATGTAGTCGGGCATATTGCCACGCGGTATGCAGTGCAGGAAAGACCGCCCCGGCTCACTGATCATCACGAGATGCAGCGAGCCCGCTATTGTTTTCTTATCCACCAGTATCGCGTCCAGTATGTCGTCGCGATTAAAGCCTTCGGTGCTGAACGGCAGACCCGCCTTTTGCAGCACGGCTTCGACGCGGGAGGTGGTGCCCGGCTTGGTCAAGCCCTTGTGCACGCCCGCGGCGGCAATGACCGCCATGCCCATTGCGACGGCTCTGCCATGCGTCATCGGAATGCCGCCCTGCGCACAGATGCGCTCAATGGCATGGCCGATCGTGTGGCCAAAGTTTAATAGCATGCGCTCGCCCGTGTCCTTTTCGTCCGCCACCACCACGTCGCGTTTGATGGAAACGCACTGCACGATCAGGTCTTCGAGCTGGGGGGACTGCGCCGTTATCGCGGGGCCGTTTTCCAGCAGAGAGAACATGTTGGCGTCGCGAATCAGCGCATATTTGATCAGCTCCGCCATGCCGTCTGCGAAGGCCGTCTCAGGCAGTGTTGTGAGGAAGTCGGGATCGATGAACACCGCTGCGGGTTGGTAAAACGCGCCCGCGAGGTTCTTGCCCTCCGGTAGGTTGACGCCCGTTTTGCCGCCCACCGAGCTGTCGATCTGCGCCAGCAGCGTGGTGGGTATCTGTACGTATTTCACGCCGCGCAGGTAGCTGGCCGCGATGAAACCGGCGAGGTCGCCCACGACGCCGCCGCCTAATGCCACGATAACGTCGGCGCGGTTGTATTTATGCTGTGCCAGCTGGCCGAGCAGCTGGCCGAAGGTGGCGATGCTTTTGGACGCTTCGCCCGGCGGCACGGAGAAAACCTGACAGTCAAGTTTCTGTTCCGCGAAAGCGTCTGTCAGCGCCGCGCCGTACAGCCCATTCACCGTCTCGTCGGTGATGATGGCAAATCGGCTTTTGGGGAACGTCCGCGCCAGTCTGCGCGGTACGCTTTCCAGCAGACCGCTGCCGATGGTTATCTTGTATTTGGACGAAGGGGTATTGACGCTGATCTCTTTCATAGTTCCTCCCTCGCAGACCTGGTACCGGATATTTCGCGTAGCAGCGTTTCCAGTGATGCCGTGTCATGGGCTTGCACCGCCGCTTCGAGTACGTCCAGACGAGCGCGGAGATTGCCGATGCTTTCCAGCAGGTATTCTGCATTGTCCGTCAATAGTCCTGCCCAGAGCGGCGCATTGATGTCTGCCACGCGCGTGACCGAGCGGTAGCTGCCGCCCGCGAATTCCTCACTACTCTTGCCCACCGCCCGCACCGCAAGGGCAGCGATGTGGGGGAGATGGCTCATATCCGCAACGATACGGTCATGCGCGTTTGCCGGGAGGGTGGGCATATCGCCGCAGCCCAGCGCTTCCCGCACGAAACCCGCCCACGCAAGCGCGGCTTCACCGGTGCGCTCCGTCGGCGTCAGTATCAGCGTCGCGTTTTGAAACAGCACCGCGTCCGAGTGGGCGTAGCCGGATTTCTCGCTGCCCGCCATCGGGTGAAGGCACAGCAGCTCGTGGCCGTCTGCCAGCGACGGTACGAGTGTGCGAACGACGCCGGTCTTCAGTCCCGACAGCTCCGCGAAAACGCCGCCCGGTTTCAGGCTGCCGCATACCTGTTCATACAGCGCAGGCACCTGCCGGGGGGCGAGGCTGCAAATCACGATGTCGTATGCCGCATTGCCCGTTTGGAAGCCGCCGCCGATTACACGTTCCGCCTGTGCGGCGGCCAGCGTGGCGGCATCGGTGTCCAGCCCGTCGATTTTCGTCAGGCCTGCCAGCCGGAGCGCTTTGGCGACGGAACCGCCGATGAGCCCCAGACCCGCGACCAGCACACGGGCGCTGCTAAAGTGGGTCTCCATCGCTACACCGTCCGGCCCATCAGCGCCGCAGCGCCTTTGAGCTTTTCGACGACAGCGGAGAATGTCTCGGGCAGCAGCGACTGCTTGCCGTCCGACAGCGCCGCGGCGGGGTTCTCATGCACCTCGATCATCACGCCGTCCGCACCGGCGCACACCGACGCCACCGCAAGAGGCTCCACCGCCCACCACAAGCCGGTGGCGTGGCTGGGGTCCACGATGACGGGCAGATGGCTCTGCCGCTTGATCACCGGAACCGCGGAGATATCCAGCGTGTTGCGCGTTTGCGTCTCGAACGTGCGGATGCCGCGCTCGCACAGTATCACGTTGGGGTTGCCGCCCGCGACGATGTACTCCGCGCTCATCAGCCATTCCTCGATGGTGGCGGACAGGCCGCGCTTTAAAAGCACCGGCTTTTGTGTTTTGCCCAGCTCTTTAAGCAGCACGAAGTTTTGCATGTTGCGCGCGCCCACCTGTATCACGTCCACCATATCCACGAACATGCCGACATCCTGTGTGCTGATGATTTCACTGACGATGGGCAGCCCCGTCTCTTTTTTTGCCGTCAGCAGGAAGCTCAGACCCTCCTTGCCGAGGCCCTGGAAACGGTAGGGGCTGGTGCGCGGCTTGAACGCGCCGCCGCGCAGAAAGTTTGCGCCCGCAGCCTTCACGGCTTTGGCGACGGAGACGATCTGCTCCTCGTCCTCCACGGAGCAAGGCCCGGCCATCACCGCCAGTCTTTCGCCGCCGATGGTGAAGCCGTCGCCCGTTACCACGGTTGCGTCCGGGTGGAACGCGCGGTTCACCTTCTTGTAAGGCTCCTGCACGCGCATCACCTTCTTGACCGTCTCGTGCTCCTGTATCGGCTCCATGTCGAGTGCTGAGGTATCGCCGATCAGACCCAGTATCGAATAATTCACGCCATCCATGCGCTGCACCTCGAGACCGAAGTCCGTCTCCAGCGAATGGACCAGGCTGTCGACCTTGGCGGCATCCGCATGGGGCTTTAAGATAACAATCATTTCTTCTTTCCTCCTGTTGGATAATAAATCAAAAAGGGAGCCCGGTGATGAGCTCCCTTTATCTGCATATACCTATACGCCGTGTGTGAGTGTCAAGCCGCCCATTCTGCCGTTGTCCGCTTATTCTGTTTTAACGTCAAATACCCGAAGCCATAATAATAGCCCGGGATGCTAAACGAAAAATACAGATTTGCGGATAAACACTTGTTCATCAACGCGCTCCTTGAGTTCACAGTTTCCTTGAGGCGCGAGCGCCCTTCGGGTGCGTTAGCTTGACTTATTATATGCATGCCGCCATATTTTCGTCAAGCAAAAATTTACTGTCATAAACGATGCCGCATTTTTGCTCGATGCCGAGCGTATTAAAATAGCGGTTCTCCAGCGGTATCCAATCTTCGATGAAGCGCTTGAAGAGCGCGCTGCCGCTGCGCGTGCGGATGCGTTCCCGCTGGGCTTCGCCGCCTGTTTTCAGGAAGACGGCGAGGTCATAAACCAATCCAAATGCGGGATGCAGGCTGTAAACGCCTTCGACCACATTCAGGCGCTTGGGTGTCACGACCAGCGGCTCGCTCAGCGTGCCTGCTTGGCAGTCGTAGCGGCGGTACGAGACAGAGCCGCCGCTTTTAAGACCTGTCGCCACCTCGTCGCGCAGGCGCTCGTAATCCACGTTGCCGCCCGGCTCCGCCAATCTTTCGTCTGTTTTACGCCCCGGCGGCAGAAAGAAATCATCGGTATGGAACACATTGCAGCTGTATACCTCCGCGAGCAGCGCGGCGAGCGTACTTTTGCCCGCGCCGCTGCTGCCGTCTATCGCGACGGTGACAGAAGCCTTTTCGTCCAGCAGCTCGTCGATACGGCGAAACACATCGATGTACCGGCAGTAGGCCGCTTTCACGACGCGGTAGGCGGGGGCGTAGGCCGCACGGTAGACATCGCTATGGGAAACGGGCGGGCAGCCCTGTGCGCAGTAATTCCGAACATATGCTTCCGCCTCGGCGGAATTAAAGGGCAGTGCGCCGCTGCGGCAGCAGGCAAGGAACGTGTCCAGCTTTTCGTAAAAGCGTTCCGCTGACCCCGTGGCCGTGTTTGCGGTCGCGGCGAACAGGCGGCTGACCGTCTGAGGCTCGAGCCTCAATGCGGGCAGTTCTCTGAGGTTCACGCGGCAGAGTCCGCCGCCGATGGACTCAAACGCTTCTTCGGCGGCACAGGCCTTAAGGCCGCGGCATTCGAGGATCAGACGAGACAGGCTGTCGGCAGGATCGGTTATCAGATGTCCGCCCGCAAATTCGCTTTGGTAGAGCAGCTTTACCATATCGGCAAGTCGCATCAGCGGATATTTTTGAATGTGGGCGAGCATGATCTGCATCATATGGCTTTTGGATGCTCCTTCTTTTTCTGCGTGAGCTGCAATGCGATCATGATAGCGGGGATCAGCACGAGCTGTATGATGATGCCGGGGAGCACCATGACGACAGCGCCGCTCAGTATATCGCCCCATGTGAAGACTGTGCCCGCGATGCCGTACAGCACGAGGCTCACGAGGCTCCATACGACGCGCCCGCCGATCATGGCGAGTATCAGCGAAACGAATATGAAACCGATATTCTTGGGGAACAGATTGTAGAACAGACCAGCCAGCAAACCATAAGCAGCCAGCTCAAACGCCATTGCGACGGCGCTGGGGTACAGCCCCGGCATGCCGGTAATGACGCTGGAGAGCAGGGGCGTCACCGCGCCCACCAGCAGTCCCCATGGGCCGCCGCAGATAAACCCGCACAGCAGCACCGGAACGTGCATCGGCAGCAGTATCCAGCCCATGGGTATCAAATGCCCCACGAACAGCGGCAGCAGCATGCCCAGCGCAAGGAACATGGCGGACAGTACCAGCTTTTTGGTCTTTGAAAAGTTCATCTGTAATGCCTCCAAATAAAAAATACCATCGAATGGTCGCTTTCCTGCAGGAAAACAAATACCTTCGTGGTATTGCCGGGATCTTGTGGTGTCTATGAATAGGCACATGGCGCATTGCCCGGCTTCGTGCCGGCACCATTGTGCACGACAACATTAAAGCACATATAAAAAGAAGCGTCAAGCCGGCAGCATAACAAGACGTGGACAGAGTAATAGGGCGTGTGGTAGAATAAACTTCACTAAAAGCCAATTCAACCGTGAAAACGGGCTGAAACAGAAAATTTCACTCTTGTCACGTTTTGAACGCTGTGATATAATCCTAAAGTTGATTTAGGGTGGTCCGCTTTCCGTGAAGCTCGGCCAAGCGTTTTTTGCTTTGAGCGCCGGCAGTATGAATACGGTTATGAACGCCTGAAATGGGAGGAGGAATCAGCAAAATGAATCAGATCATCAGAGCCATCGAAAAGGAACAGATGCGCACCGATCTGCCCGAGATCAAAATCGGCGATACCGTTAAGGTTTTCGTGAAGGTTATCGAGGGTACGAGAGAGCGTCTGCAGGGTTTTGAGGGATATGTGATTGCGCGCCGGGGCAGCGGTCTTTCCGAGACCATCACCGTGCGCCGCGTTTCGTTCGGCATCGGCGTCGAGCGGACATTCCCTATCCATTCCCCAAAAATCGCGAGCATCGACAAGCTGCGTACCAACAAGGTTCGCCGCGCGAAGCTATACTACCTGCGCGACAGGCAGGGCAAGGCTGCGAAGCTCAAGGAAAAACGATAACGAACACAAAAAGGGAGCCGGAATGAACCCGGCTTCTTTTTATTTTGTCTTCATATCATGGTTATCCATTATAATTGCATGAATCAATTATTCAAATAATGAACGATTAAGAACGAAAATGTCCTAGAAAAGGGCATCTTCCTGATGGGATTCTCAAGGGGTCTGCCCCTTGAGCGGGTGGTATGGAGGCAGCGCCTCCATGGTTTTAGACCTTAATTGTCAGCCCGCGGAGATTGAAATCCAAACGCGGATTGTATATTATAGGAGAGAATGAGGCGCTCGCGAACGGGAGCGGGAAGGGTTGGAGTTGTGGAGATACACTGGTATCCGGGGCATATGACGAAGGCGAAGCGCCAGATCGCCGAGAAGCTCAAGCTGATCAGCGTGGCGGTGATCGCGGTGGACGCGCGTGCGCCGCTAAGCAGCCTGAGCCCAGACTTGAAGGAGCAGCTTTCCGGCAAGGCGTGCATCATACTGCTGAACAAGAGCGACCTGGCCGATCCGGAGCAGACGAGAAAATGGACGGAATACTATAAGCGCCAGTTCGGGCACGCGTTGTCGTTCAGCGCCACGAAGGACAAGCCGGGGCGGCTGGTGACCGCGATACGTGAGGCGGCGTCTCCCATGGTGCAGCGCTATGCCGCGAAGGGAGTGCGCAAAACGGTGCGTGTGCTGATCGCGGGCATTCCCAATGTGGGCAAATCGGCCATCATCAACCGGCTCGTCGGCCAGAAGAGCGCGAAGGAGGGCGACAAGCCGGGTGTCACGCGCGGCCTGCAGTGGGTGCGCCTGTCCGACACCTTGGAGCTGCTGGACTCGCCCGGGCTGTTGTGGCCTAAGATTGATCCGCCCGAGACGGCGGAGCGCATCGCAGTGCTGGGCTCGCTGCGCAGTGAGGTGATCGACGAGGTCGCGCTGGCACAGAAGCTGATCGGTATGCTGGCAGAGGCGGCTCCCGGCGCACTGAAGGCACGGTATGGCGTGGATGCGGGGACGGATGAACGGCAGGCTCTGGAAGATATATGCCGTAAAAGAGGATTTTTGCTGAAACAGGGCGAAATAGATGATCAGCGCGGCGCACGGACGCTGCTGGACGAATTCCGTGGAGGGAAGCTTGGGCGCATCACGCTTGAGCATTGTGAGTGAGGATGAGACGCAGCGAAGCACAGGAGATGGAACGCCTGACGGCGATGACCGCATTTGAGCGGCCGTACTGGGATTCAGAACGGCTGGTGGCGGGCGTGGATGAGGCAGGGCGCGGGCCGCTGGCCGGGCCGTGTGTGGCCGCGGCGGTGGTGATGCCGCCCAACTGTCTGATATCCGGCGTGGACGACTCCAAGAAGCTGACGGAAAAAAAACGTGAGGCGCTGTACGCAGAGATTACCCGAAAGGCGCTCTGCTGGGCTGTCTGCATCGTGGACAACCGGGTGATCGACGAAATTAACATACTGAACGCCGCGAAACGCGCGTTCGCCGGCGCGCTGGGCGCGCTGTCCGTGAAGCCGGATCATGTGTTCTGCGACCGCATCGGCGGTTTAGACATACCTTTTGCTTATGAGGATCTGGTGGGCGGTGACGCGAGGGTTTACAGCATCGCGGCTGCGTCCGTGATTGCCAAGGTCACGCGAGACCGGCTGATGTGCGGCTACGAATGTATGTACCCCGGTTACGGCTTCGCGCAGCACAAGGGCTACGGTACCAAGGCGCATGCCGACTCCATTCGGGTGCAGGGGCCCTGCGCGATTCACCGACGTTCGTTTCTGTCCGGGTTTGGCGTATGAGCACACGCAGCCGGGGGAACACGGGGGAGGATATCGCTGCCCGATACATTGAGCAGCACGGCGGTGTTATACTGGCGCGCAACCACTATGTACGCGGCGGCGAGGTGGATATCATATTCCGGCAGGACGGGGCGACGGTGTTCTGCGAGGTAAAGCTGCGTTCCACGGATCGTTACGGTACCGGCGCGGAGGCGGTGACCGTGGTCAAACAGCGGCGCATATGTAAAGCGGCGCTGGATTACACATATAAAAATAAAATCATTGATGAAACATTGAGATTTGATATAATAGAGGTTGCGGGCGGAAAAATCAGCCATATTAAGAATGCTTTTGAGTTTATAGAGCCCGCTGGAGTATGATGCGCAGGATCGTTATTGGATTATTAGTGGTAATATTGCTGGCCGCATTGCCCACGGTGGCATTCGCGGCGGATGAGGCCTTCAAGCCGTCGAACGCAACTGTCGGCGCAACCATGCTGGCGACGATACTCACCGTCATTATGGCGGTGCTGTTTATTATCGTGGCCGTGCTATTGGGTATACGCAATAATGGCGTAGACGACGGGGCGGGACGCATCTGGCCGGTGTTTTTGCTGACAGCCATGCTGGCGGTCATGCTCCGTGTGGTCGTCTCACTGGCTTTCGAAGGTTATTCAACGGATATCGCTTGTTTTAAAGGCTGGGCAATGGGCGTGTATGAATACGGTCCGTCCGGCTTTTATTCGTCGGGCATATTCTGCGATTACCCGCCGGGTTATATGTATGTGCTGTACGCCCTGGGGGCTCTGCGGGACATGCTCGGCATCGACGCAAACTCTGGGTTGTTCACGCTCATCGTCAAGCTGCCGTCCATCATTGCTGAGGTCGTACTGGCACTCATCGTGTGCCGCGTGGCAGCGAAGCAGATGGGACGTACTTTTGGCCTTCTGTGCAGCGCATTTTTGCTGTTTAACCCGGCGATGTATTTTAACAGCAGCGTTTGGGGGCAGATCGATATGGTATTCATACTGTTTATCGTGCTGTGCCTGTATTATCTGCGCAAGGAAAACACGCTGCTGGGCGCACTCTTCTTTGGCATCGCGTTGCTTTTAAAGCCACAGGCCATCATGCTGGCGCCTGTGGTGGGGCTGACCTATATTTACGCGCTGTTTAAAAAGGGCAAGACGGAGCGGGAAATACTCAAAATGCTGGGCGCAGCGGCCATGGTGGCCGCAGTGTTTGCCGCAGGTGTGATTCCCTTTACCGGCAGCCAGCCGTCCGACTGGATACTGCACAAGTATATCGGCGTCATCGAGGAATATCAGTACGCGTCAGTGAACGCGTATAATCTGTGGGGACTGCTGGCGGCCAACTGGGTGCCGGCGGATCAGAACTTCCTGTTTATGCCGTACCAGTATTGGGGAATCATATTTATCGGCCTGATCTGCGTGGCGGTGGCCATATTGCAGTGGCGTTCGCGTGCGCAGATGGCGACGTTCGATGTCGCCGCGTTTCTGGTGATCTCCGTATATATGCTGGCTCATGCGATGCACGAAAGATATATGCTGCCGGCGTGTGCGTTTTTGCTGCTGGCCTATGTGTTTACCAGAGATATGACCACGCTGACGTTCGCCGTCGCGTTTTCGGTCACCGCGCTGTTCGCGCAGCTGTTCACGCTGTATGCCGAATCGGTGCTGGTGGACGGCATGCCCATGCTGGTGGTTTCGGCAGCCAATATGGTGCTGTATGTGTTCTACGCGGTGCTGACGTTCAAAAAGCTCATCAGCGGTACCGTATTGATCAAAAGCCCTGCGCTCAACGGATAGACAAGAGGATAAAGAATGAGTTTAAACAACGAATGGCATAAGCACGCCCGGAGGCGGCTTTTTGATAAGCACGAGCCCACGCGGATGACGCGGCTGGACTGGCTGGTGATGGCTGCCGTCACATTCCTTTATGCGGTGACCGCGTTCATCAATCTCGGAGCCTTTGATATCCCCAAAACCTTCTATACACTCGATGACAGCCCGGTGGTCGTTGAATTTGAGACGCCGCAGGATATTTCGGCGATCAAGTATTTCACCTCGCTTGGGAGCGGCAATTTCTCCTTTTCGTATTCCAACGACGGCGAAGGCTATTCTGATGTGACCCGCCAGGCTGACTTGTTGGACGAAGACGGCAATCCCGTCATGGACGAGAACGGTTCGCCTGTCATGACTTCAGAACCTCTTGACATCAAATACGATACGCGGGAAATGTTCGAATGGCAGTTTGTCAGCACCGATGCTTTCACAGCGCAGTACATTATGATCAGCGCCGAGCCGGATGAGAGCAGACCGCTGCGTATTCTCGAGATGGGCTTCTGCGATGAGGACGGTCTGCCTCTGCCCGTTGCGATGGTATCCAACCTGAATCCGGATGCGCCGCGCGGTAATACGCCGGATTACATGTTTGACGAGCAGCAGCACATACCGACGGAAACATATTACATGAACGAGATGTATTTCGACGAGGTGTACCATGCGCGCACCGCACTGGAAAACATTGAGCGCCTGACGCCGTATGAGATCACGCATCCGCCGCTGGGCAAGGTGCTGCTGTCTCTGGGCATCCGTATGTTCGGCATGAACCCGTTCGGCTGGCGCTTCATGGGTGCGCTTTTTGGTGTGCTGATGCTGCCGCTGATGTATCTGTTCGGCAAGCGGCTGTTTAAGAAGCCGCTGTTCGCGTTCATTCCCACTGCGCTGTTCGCACTAGATTTCATGCATTATACGCAAACGCGCATCGCGACCATCGACAGCTACAGCGTGTTCTTCATCTTACTGATGTACTATTTTATGTACCTGTATACCGAGACCAACTACAACCGGCAGCCGCTCAGAAAATCGCTGCTGCCGCTGGCGCTCACCGGCGTGGCGTTTGGGTTGGGGGCGGCTACCAAATGGCTATGCATCTACGCCGGAGCAGGGCTGGCTGTGGTGCTGGGCATACAGATCGCCAAGAGGTTTAACGAATACCGCTACGCGCGGATGACGCTGGCCGATGAGGAAGGCTGTGCCGGAATGCCGGCGGAGCGCCGCGAATTCCTGGAGGAGCTGTGCCGCAGCTATCTGAGCAAAACGTTCGTTACGCTGCTGTGGTGCGTGCTGTTCTTTATCGCGGTGCCGCTCGTCATCTACTACCTGGCGTATATACCGTATATGCAGGTGGCGGATAACCCGTACGACTTCCAGCGCATACTGCAGAATCAGGAATACATGTTTAACTATCACAGCAATGTGCACGACGTGCATCCGTTCGAGTCCCAGTGGTGGTCGTGGCCGCTTGATATCAAACCGGTGTTCCTGTTCCAGGGGCAGGGCTATCCCGAAGGGTATATGTCGTCCATGTCCACGATGGGCAACCCGGCGGTATGGTGGGGCGGCTTGGGCGCAGTGATCACGCTGATCGTTATCCGTATCCGCAAGGGACGGCTGGGACAGCGCACTCTGTTCCTATCCATCGCGGCGCTGTCGCAGTACCTCCCGTGGGTGCTGATCACGCGCACAACTTTTATCTATCACTATTTTGCGACGCTGCCGTTTTTGATACTGCTGATGGGCGTGCTGGCGAAATACCTGATTGAGCGGACGAAGCACGGAAAGAAGGCGGTTTTCATTTATCTCGGCGTGTGTCTGGTGTTATTCGTTATGTTCTATCCGGTAACGACGGGTACGATGGCGTCACGCTGGTATTCAGACCACTTCCTTCGATGGCTGCCGTCGTGGCCATTCTACTGAGAGTGAGGCGCTAATAGGGCTTTGAGGAAACTTTATCACAAATACAGAAAGAACTTCTGGCACTTTGTCAAATTCATATGCGTGGGCGCGCTCAACTTCGCAGTTGATTTTGGTATACTGTCGCTGCTGAATGTGGTGTTGGGATGGCCACTGGTAATTTCTAACGTCATTTCATATACCTGCGGCGTGGTCAACAGCTTCATCTTCAACCGTTTCTGGACGTTCAAGATGAAGCTGAGGTTCTTTACAAAGTATACTGTTACGCGGTCGCTGCGGGGGGACGCTCAGTCGCGTACGCGGCGGATCTGGTTCCTGTCGACGGATTTCTTAAAGTTTGTGTTTGTCAATCTCGTGTCGCTGGGCGTTAATACGCTGGCGGTCTATATACTGGGCGAACTGTACGGCCTGCCAAACTTCTGGGCCAAGCTGATCGCGACGGCATTCTCCTTCATCGTCAATTTCGCGGGCAACAAGCTGCTCGTATTCCGCGAGCGCACGCCTGCCGTACAGCATAAGGAATAAAGCGAGGCGACAATGCTCTCCAAAATACTCAGCTGCGGCCTGATGGGGCTCTCCGGTTATCCGGTGATCGTGGAAGCGGACATCGCACTTGGCATGCCGGCCTACGAGACCGTGGGGCTGCCGGGAGCGGCCGTGCGCGAATCCAAGGAACGTGTTCGCGCCGCTATCAAGAACTCAGGTCTGTCGTATCCGCAGCAGCGCATCACCATCAATCTGGCCCCGGCTGATCTGAAGAAAGACGGGCCGATATACGACCTCGCCATCGCGGCGGGGCTTCTTTGCGCCAGCGGGCAGATGGCTCAGCCGGATGAGACGAGCGCATTTTTAGGCGAGCTGTCGCTGGACGGCCATTTGCGGAGCGTGGCGGGCGCGCTGCCCATGGCGATATCCGCCAGAGAAGCGGGTGTCGGGAAGCTGTACATCTCCGCGGTGAACGCGGACGAGGCAGCGTATGTGAGCGGTCTTGCGGTGTACCCCGTGGAAACGCTGGCGCAGCTGGCGGCGCACTTGAACGGACAGCAGCCGATAATGCCGCTGCCCACGCACGAATACCATCCGGACGAGTCCTCTCTGTGTGCGCACGACATGGCGCACGTCCGCGGCCAACAGCATGCCCGAAGGGCGCTGGAGGTGGCGGCGGCAGGTGGACACAACCTTCTTTTCATCGGGCCTCCCGGCTCCGGCAAGACGATGCTCGCACGGGCGGTGCCCGGCATACTTCCCGAACTCACATTTGAAGAAGCGATGGAGATCACCAAGATACAGTCCGTGTGCGGCATTAGCTCCGGCGGTCTGGCAGCTGCACGTCCTTTTCGCAGCCCGCATCACACCACGTCCACCGCCGCGCTGACGGGCGGCGGTTTGCGCGTGCTGCCCGGCGAGATCAGCCTTGCGCACGGCGGCGTGCTGTTTCTGGACGAGCTGCCCGAGTTCAAGCGGCAGACGCTGGAAGCGCTGCGGCAGCCGCTGGAGGACAGGCAGATATCCATTGCGCGCGCCAACGCCAAGCTGACCTATCCTGCCAACGTGATGCTGATCGCGTCCATGAACCCCTGCCCGTGCGGCCACTTCGGCAGCGACAAGCCATGCCGCTGCTCTCCGCGTGAGATTGCGCAGTATCTGTCGCGCATCAGCGGGCCGCTGCTGGACCGCATCGACATGCACATCGGCATGAACAACGTGACATACGGCGAGCTGACGGATGCCACGCCGGGAGAATCGTCCCGGGAGGTGCGGGCGCGAGTGAATGCCGCAAGGCGCATACAGCAGCAGCGGTACGCGGGAACGGGCATATACGCCAACGCGGCGCTCTCTTCTGAGCAGCTAAACACGCACTGCGCGTTGGACGACGATTGCGGTAAGCTGATGCAGCGGGCTTATCAGACGCTGAACCTGAGCCCCAGAGGTATGGCGCGCGTGCGCAAGGTGGCGCGCACCATCGCGGACCTGGAAGGCACGGAGAACATCGGCGTCAAGCACTTGGCCGAGGCGCTGCAATACCGCACGCAGGACGAGCGGTACTGGAGATAGGATGACGTTTACCGAAGAGCAAAAATACTGGATATGGATGGCGTCGCTGCCCGGTATGGGCGCGAAGACTTTCTACCGGCTGCTGAAAAGCTATGGCAACGCGGCGAACTTCTTTGACGCAGCGGCTGGGGATAAGGCGGAGGCGGGTGATGTGCCGCCCGAACTGATGAAAGCAGCCAAAGTGGCAGCTTCTCATGCGCGGGTGTCGGAGCTGCTGGCGGAGCTGGCGGCCAAGGATATCGGTGTGATCACGCGACTGGATAAAGGCTATCCCGCAAGACTTGCAGGCATCCCGTGGCCGCCGCCTGTGCTGTTCGTGAAGGGAAAGTTACCCGCGCTGGACGACGCCATCGGCATCGTGGGCACACGGGCCTGCACGCGGCGCGGCTTTGAGCACACGCGCAAGATTGCGGCGGAGCTGAATATGCCGGTGGTATCGGGCATGGCGCGCGGTATCGATACGGCGGCGCATCTGGGCGCGCTGGATGCGAAAACGCCCACGGTGGCCGTGCTGGGCTGCGGCGTGGACGTGATCTATCCGCCCGAGAACGATGCGCTTTATCATCAGATATTGGAGGCGGGCGCGGTGATTTCGGAGCTGCCGCCCGGAACGGGGCCGAACGCGGCCAATTTCCCGGTGCGCAACCGTATCATTGCGGGACTTAGCCGGGGACTGTTCGTTGTGGAGTCGGACATCAAGGGCGGCACGGCCATCACGGCGTCGCTGGCGATCAGTTCTGGTCGGGACGTGTTTGCGATGCCGGGTCCGCCCTTTCTCGCATCGTCCGCACTGCCCAGTGAGCTGCTCACGAACGGGGCGTATCCGGTGCGCGGCGCGGCGGATATCCGCGCTTTTTACGGCGCAAACACAACAGGAACAGACACGGAGGAAGCCGAACTGCCGCCGATGGACTTCTTCCAGCAGCGTATCTATGAACTGCTGCGGCGGGAGGACATGAGCATTGAGGACATTGCGGCGGCAGTGCAGGGCGCGCCGGGTGAGGTGAGCGCTGAGCTGACGATGATGGAGCTGTCCGGCCTGTGCCGGCGTCTGCCGGGCGGCCGGTTTGGTGTTTGAAAAAATGCGCATAAAAGCAGCGGCGCGGTAAAATGGGTTGACCCGGGGCGCTGCATAAAAGGCTTCTTTTTTTGCCGGAGATATTGCATTAGGAAATTATGGCGCGAGTGCGGCGACGGCTTCTGATACGGCGGCGGTATCGCCGCTTTTTTCTGCGGCCGGTTCCTCGCAGGCGGGGCGGCCGGAAAGAAATACGCGGAATTTGCAGCGCGCCGCGTCGGCCAGCATGTCGCTGCAGGAAACGGGACGGTTCTGCGAATAGAGTATGCGCCGTATGTGAATGAGCGGTGAGCCGATGGGGATATTCAGCGTGCGGGCCTGCTCGATGCTGGCGCCCACGGCAGCGATGTCGTCCGTCGCGTTATCCAGACTCAGCCCGTATCGCGTTTCCAGCAGGTGATAGAGAGAGCCCAGCTCACGCTTGTGCTTGTGCAGATCGGGCACAAGTACGGGGTTTATGTGGTTGGTGACGATGGAAAAAGGACGCCCGTTTCCCACAAATATGCGTTGCAGCCGTGTGACCGGCGTGTCTTCCGGAAGCCAGAGATTCTTGAGTACCGACGCATCCGGGATCACGGTATCGATATGAGTATCCAGTGTCTTTACGTGATATCCCGCCTGTACTAAAATCTCGGTGGTGGAGGTGATGGGATTGGATGCACGCGCGGAATCCGGCACCGTTACCATCGTGCCGCGGCCTTGGCGGACGGACACAAACCCGTCCTGAGCCAGCATCTGCACGGCGCGGCGCACTGTGATGCGGCTGACGCCAAAGCCTTCTTCCAATTGCGGTTCAGGCGGCAGAAAATCTCCAGGCGCGTAAGACTGCCGGATGGCGGATTTAAGCGTTTCATAGACTTTCAGGTAAGCGGGCTTGTTTTCAGTATTCATATCAGGCTCCAGACTGTTAAGTCGTTATATCCTTTGACAGCGAACCCAGTGTGATAATGAAGGTATATATTCTTATATTAATGACAGTACACCAACCGGATGCCTCTGTCAACGCGGTGTATCAAATTATGACAAAAGTCGAAAAAATCCGCAGTGATTTATCGGGAAAGCGCTTTGCAGAGGAAATAACACAAAAGGATATGATGTTATAATATGGTTCAGGCGCTCTTGCAGATAAGCGCCAAACGGGCGGCCGGATGATTTTTGACTCAGTGCGGCGAGCTGCGGTACTTCATTTTACCTGTAAGTCAGGCAGAACGCCATCCCGTCTTCGGGCAGGGATAACAACGTACGGCGAATGGACTTGATTTTTTCCATCACCTTCTATATAATTTGCACTTGCAGGGCGTAAAGATGTGTTCAAAAGGTGTGTCACCGCATAAAATAGCGGTAACTGCCGGTATTGAGGCTTATGTAACGTACCACTTTCGGCGAAATAATAAGAGGAGCGGCTTTTACAAGCCCCCTATAACACAGGCATTGGAGAAAAGTATGCAAAAGAGCACCGCAAGCAAGACCAGCAAAAAAACGGGCGCGGCGAAAAAAGGCAGCACAGCGGCAAAGAAAAGCGGCACGAAGCAAAAGGCAGCCGGGAAGCCTGTTTCCAGAAAGGCATACGACCTGGTAATAGTCGAGTCTCCCGCAAAAGCCAAAACAATCAGCCAGTTTTTGGGCAGCGGTTACAAGGTGCAGGCCAGCGGCGGGCATGTGCGCGACTTGCCCAAGAGCACGCTGGGTGTGGACGTAGAACATGATTTCGAACCGAAATATATCCAGATACGGGGAAAAAAAGACGTCATTTCCGCAATGAAGTCGGGCGCGACCGGAGCGCGGCATATCTATCTCGCGACAGACCCTGACCGCGAGGGCGAGGCGATATCGTGGCATATCGCTCAGATGCTGGATATGGAGCCGGCCTCTGTGAGTCGTATCGAGTTCAATGAGATTACCAAAAACGCGGTGACCAACGCGATCAGCCATCCGCGGCAGCTGAACCTCGACCTGGTGGACGCGCAGCAGGCACGGCGCGTTCTGGACCGGCTGGTGGGTTACAAGCTCTCGCCGCTGCTGTGGCGCAAGGTGAAAAAGGGCCTGTCTGCCGGACGCGTGCAGTCCGTCGCGGTGCGCATCATCTGCGACCGGGAAGACGAGATCACGGCGTTCGTGCCGGAGGAATACTGGACAATCACCGCGCTGCTGAAAAACGCTGCCGGTTCGCAGGAGTTTGAGGCAAAATACTACGGCCGCAACGGCGAGAAGCAGGAGCTGCATAACGCCCAAGAAGCCGCCGAGATATTAAAGGCGGTGAAGGATAAGGATTATATCGTCACGTCCATCAAGAAAGGCGTGAAGAAGAAGAGCGCAGCGCCGCCGTTTACCACCAGCTATCTGCAGCAGTCCGCTGCCGGAGCGCTGGGGTTCACCGCCAAGCGCACGATGCTGGTGGCCCAGCAGCTGTACGAGGGTGTGGAGATCGGCGAAAGCGGGCCTGTTGGTCTGGTGACATATATCCGTACCGATTCGACGCGTGTGTCCGACGAAGCGCTGACAGCTGTGCGCGAGCATATTGTCAAACACTACGGGCCGGACTATCTGCCCGAGAAGCCCAACTACTTCAAAAAGTCCCAGAAGGCGCAGGACGCGCACGAGGCGATACGCCCGTCGCACATGGAACTGTCGCCCGAATCGCTGAAGAGCACACTGTCCAAGGATCAGTACCGGCTTTACAAGCTGATATACACGCGCTTTGTGGCCAGCCAGATGACGCCCTCCGTCTCCGAGACGATGGCGGTGAATATCGACGCGGGCGACTGCACGTTCCGCGCGACCGGCTCCCACATGATATTCAAGGGTTATACCGCGAGTTTTTCCGGCGACGACGAAGACAACAAGGACAACCTGCTTCCGCCACTCCAGGAAGGCGAGGTGTGCCCCTTAAAGACGCTCACCCACAAGCAGAACTTTACGCAGCCGCCCAGCCGTTATACCGAGGCGACGCTGGTGCGCGCGCTGGAGGAGAAGGGAATTGGCAGGCCGAGCACGTATGCCCCCATCATTTCGACGATACAGGAGCGGCGCTACATCGAAAAGGAAGGCCGCGCCTTG
The DNA here is from genome assembly GCA_023416745.1 of Bacillota bacterium. Lineage (GTDB taxonomy): Bacteria > Bacillota > Clostridia > Christensenellales > SZUA-584 > SZUA-584. The sequence continues at coordinate 17,511 of JAEZHF010000084.1, read as the reverse complement.
AAACCCACCGAGCTGGGCGTGATCGTCAACAACCTGATGAAGCAGAAGTTCTCGGATATCGTGGACGTTGAGTTTACGGCAGACCTCGAGAACAAGCTGGACGACATCGAAAACGGCGGCAAGCAGTGGAAGAAGCTGCTGCAGGATTTCTATACGCCGTTTGAGCAGACAATAGAGGAAGCGGACAAGAGTATTGAGCGCGTGGAGCTGCCGGTGAAGGAATCCGATGTGGCGTGCGAGAAGTGCGGCCGCATGATGGTATACAAGGACGGGAGGTTCGGGCCGTTCCTGGCTTGCCCCGGTTACCCCGAGTGCCGCAATACCAAGCCGGTGGTCAAGTATATCGACACGCCATGCCCCAAGTGCGGCAAGCGCATCGTGGAAAAGCGCTCCGCCAAGACACGAAAGACGTTTTACGGCTGCGAGGGCTATCCGGAGTGCGACTTCGTATCGTGGGATATGCCCATTGCCGAGAAGTGCGAGGCGTGCGGCTCCATGATGGTGCTGCGGCGCATGTCGGGCGGCAGCAGCTACAAGAAATGCTCCAACGCAGAGTGCGTGAAAAACCAGAAGCGCAAGGCGGACGGCGGTGAAGAGTAGCGTCTCGGTGATCGGCGCGGGGCTGGCGGGCAGCGAGGCGGCCTGGCAGCTGGCACGCCGCGGTGTGCGCGTGCGGCTTTTCGAGCAGAAACCGGACAAGCGTTCACCCGCGCACAAGGCGGACGGCTTCGCGGAGCTGGTGTGCTCCAACTCGCTGCGGGCCGCCGGCATCGAGAGCGCGGTTGGGCTCCTCAAGCAGGAGATGCGCGAGCTGGATTCGCTCGTCATGCGGGCGGCGGATGCAACAAACGTACCTGCGGGCGGCGCGCTGGCGGTGGATCGGGAAGCGTTTTCGCGGTATATCTCGCAAACACTTGAGCAACATGAGAACATTGAGGTCGTGCGCGGTGAGGTGACTTCGCTGCCGAACGGCGGCATCACGATAGCAGCACCGGGACCGCTGGTGGAAGGCGCATTGGCGCAGGCCATCAGCGATATCGCGGACGGCTTTTTGTCGTTCTTCGACGCCGCGGCGCCCATCGTGACGGCGGAGTCGATTGACATGGGCAAGGCGTATTTTGCATCGCGGTATGGCAAGGGCAGCGGGGACGACTATCTGAACTGCCCGATGGATAGGATGCAATACCATGCGTTCTGGGAGGAATTGATCAAGGCCGAGGCGGCACAGCTGCACGGCTTTGAGGATGATAAGGTGTTTGAGGGCTGCATGCCGGTGGAGACAATGGCGCGGCGCGGCGTGGATACGCTGCGGTACGGGCCGATGAAGCCGGTGGGGCTGACGATGCCGGACGGCACCAAGCCGTACGCCGTGGTGCAGCTGCGGCGTGAGGACAACGCGGGGCGCATGTACAACCTCGTCGGGTTCCAGACGCATCTGAAGTTCGGCGAGCAGCGGCGCGTGTTCGGCATGATACCCGGCCTGGAACACGCGGAGTACACACGGTACGGCGTGATGCACAAAAACGCGTTTGTGAACGGCCCCAAGGTGCTCAGCCGGCATTACGAGTGCAAGGCCCGGCCAGGGCTGTATCTCGCAGGGCAGATCACCGGCGTGGAAGGGTATGTGGAGAGCGCGGCTTCCGGATTGCTGGCGGGGCTGTGCGCCGCATGTGACATTCTTGGACAGGCGCGCCCGGATTTTTCGCAGAACACCGCGATAGGGGCGCTGGCGGCTTATGTGTCCGGCTATGCTGGGGCGGATTTTCAGCCGATGAATATCACATACGGTCTGGTCAATACAATAGAAGCAAGAGCGAAAAGCGAGAGGAAGCGGATGGTGGCCGAGCGGGCGCTGGCAGAGGTGCGCGGCGTCGCGGCTGCATGCAAAGGAGTATGATATGATGGAAGCGACCACAATCGTTGCAGTGCGGCGGAACGGACAATGCGCCGTCGCGGGTGACGGACAGGTGACATTCGGGCAGAATACGATCATGAAGCACAACGCGAAGAAGGTGCGGCGGCTGTACAACGACAAGGTCGTTGTGGGGTTCGCGGGTTCGGTGGCGGACGCGTTTACGCTGTGCGAGCGTTTTGAAGCCAAGCTGGAGCAGTACAGCGGCAGTCTGCAGCGCGCGGCGGTGGAGCTGGCGCAGGAATGGCGCAGCGACAAGATACTGCGCAAGCTGGAGGCCATGCTGATTGCGGCGGACAAGGATGAACTGCTGGTGGTGTCGGGCGGCGGCGAGGTGATACTGCCGGACGACGATATCGCGGCCATCGGCTCGGGCGGCATGTACGCGATGGCGGCAGCAAAAGCCCTGAAGGAGAATACCGAGCTGTCGGCCAAGGAGATTGCCACCAAGGCCATCACCATCGCCGGACAGATATGCGTGTTCACCAACGACCGCATCACGGTGGAGGAGGTATAAGCATGTCTCACCTGACACCCAAACAGATCGTTGAGGAGCTGGATAAATACATCATCGGGCAGGACGATGCCAAGAAGGCGGTGGCCATCGCGCTGCGCAACCGTTACCGCCGCCGTCTGCTGGATCAGGAGATGCAGGATGAGATCACGCCCAAGAACATCATCATGGTGGGTCCCACGGGCGTCGGCAAAACGGAGATCGCGAGAAGGATATCCAAGCTGATGAACGCGCCGTTCATCAAGGTGGAGGCCACCAAGTTCACCGAGGTGGGCTACGTGGGCCGCGACGTGGAGTCCATGATCCGCGACCTTGTGGAGGCGTCCATCCGCATGGTGAAGGCGTCGCGCCGTGAATCGGTGATGGCACAGGCGCAGCGCGCGGCGGAGGAAAGATTGGCCGACGTATTGGAGCCGATGCCCAAGAAACCGCAGGCCAACCCGTTTCAGGCGCTGCTGGGACAGGGGCAGAGCGCTCCGACAGAAACACCCGAAGAAAAGCAACGCCGTATGACCAAACGCGAAGAAACGCTGGCGATGCTGCGCGCCGGGCGTCTGAACGACATGATGATCGAAGTAGAGGTGGAGGACAACGCCCCGCTCGGCATTGAGATTGCCGGCATGGGCAACGACATCAACATCGGCGACATATTCGGCGGCATACTGCCCAAGAAAACCAAGAAGCGCCGCGTGACGGTGGACGAAGCGAAAAAGTTATTCACGCAGGAGGAAGCCGACAAACTGATCGACATGGACGAGGTGACCAGCACGGCGGTGGAGCGGGCCGAGCAGGACGGCATCATCTTCCTCGATGAGATCGACAAGATAGCGGGCAAGAACATGGGCTCCGGCCCCGACATCTCCCGCGAGGGGGTGCAGCGCGACATTCTGCCCATCGTGGAGGGCAGCACCGTGGTCACCAAGTACGGCCCCGTGAAGACGGACTACATGCTGTTCATCGCGGCGGGCGCGTTCCATGTCGCGAAGATATCCGACCTGATTCCTGAGCTGCAGGGCCGGTTCCCCATCAAGGTGGAACTCAAGCCACTGACCGAAAACGACTTAAAGCGCATACTCACTCAGCCCAAGAACGCGCTGATCAAGCAGTATGAGGCGCTGCTGCAGACGGACAACGTGCGGCTGGTGTTTCAGGAGGACGCACTGGACGCCATCGCCAAATACGCGCGTGTGGTCAACGAGACGTCCGAGAACATCGGCGCGCGGCGGCTGCACACCGTCATCGAGTCGCTGCTGCAGGATATCTCGTTCAACGCGGGCGGCAACCACCCGATGATCGACGTCGTCATCGACGCGGCGTATGTGAAGGAACATCTGCACAATCAGATCAAGGACATGGATTTGCAGAAGTACATACTGTAGAACAATGACGAGGAGCAGCAATTACCGGGCTGCTCCTTTTATATTTTGAATCTATGGTTCGGATTTTTAATTAAACGAATACGGAAAATGCCATCAGGCATTTTCCAGATGGGATTCTCAAGGGATGAATCCCTTGAGCGGTGGTTTGGAGGCAGGGCCTCCAAGGTCTTATAATTTACAAAAGAATAGCCAACAGAACCGATGCACATAATAATGCTATCCTTTTGATCACGGAGAGCATGACTTATGAAAGCAATCGTAATGGCCGGCGGAGAGGGCACGCGCCTTCGTCCGCTCACGTGCGCCGTCCCCAAACCCATGGTGACCCTGCTCGACAAACCGATGCTCAGCTATGTAACCGAGCATCTTTTGCGCCACGGCATTTCACAGATGGCGATGACGCTTGGGTACCTGCCGTCCGTCGTCACCGACTGGTTTGAGGACAACAAGCCTCAGAACGTTCATATGGAATTCTTTGTGGAAGATGTGCCGCTCGGGACGGCGGGCAGCGTGAAGAACGCCGCGCCGTTCATCGATGGGACTTTTTTAATCGTGAGCGGTGACGCACTGACGGACATTGACCTGACAGCGGCCGTGCAGGCGCATAAGCAGGGCGGCGCGATGGCGACCATTGTCCTCAAACGGTTGGGCAGCCCGCTGGAATACGGCGTGGTGATCACGTCGGATGAGGGCGGCGTGGAACGGTTCGTGGAAAAACCGGGTTGGGAAGACGTGTTCTCCGACACCGTAAACACCGGCATCTATGTACTGGAGCCCGAGGTACTGGACCTGATTCCCGACCGCACGCAGTTCGACTTTGCCAAGAACGTGTTTCCGCTGATGATGAGCAAGGGGCTACCGACATACGGCTGGGTGGCGGACGGCTACTGGTGCGACGTCGGCAATATCGAGAGCTATATCAAAGCGCATGAGGATATACTCAAAGGCGCGGTGCAGGTGGACATACCGGGCCGCAACGCGGGCGGCATATGGGTGGGCGAAGGCGCATCCATCAGCAACTCGGCACTGATACAATCGCCCGGGTTTATCGGCACAGGCGCGGTCATTGGCGACGGCGCGAAGATAGGACGCTACGCCTGCGTGGGCGCGGGCTCGCGCGTGGGCGCGTACGCCAACCTCAAACGCTGCGTGCTGCATAAGGACACGCGCATCGGACGGCATGCCAAGCTGTCCGGATGCGTGGTGGCACAGAGCAGCGCGGTGGGTGAGCGAGCCAGCGTGTATGAAGGCGCGGTAGTGGGCGAACGGAGCAACCTGTCCGGCGAGAGCCGCGTATCGCCCCGCGTGCGCATCTGGCCGGAGAAGCAGATATCCACGGGTGCGGTGGTGGGCGAGAACATCGTCTGGGGCAGCGGCGAGCGCACCGGCTTCCTCGGGCGCGGAGGCTTCGTGGGCGATATCGGTGTGGACTTAACGCCGCTAAAACTGGCGAAAATATTCGGGGCTGTGGCGGAGTACATGTCAGGAAAGCGCGTGGCGGTCTGTACTGACGGCAGTCCGTTGTGCTCCGCGGCGCTGCGTCAGGCGGAGGGCATGCTGACGATGAGCGGCGTGGACGTGCTGGCGATGAAGAGCGTGCTTCGTCCCGTGTGCGCGCAGCTGGCGCAGACGCTGGATGCGGGGCTGTGCATCATGCTGCACGCGCACAAGCAGAAGATGTACGTGGATCTGTTTGAGCCGGAGCTGTTCATGCTGTCCAAGCAGACGCGCCGCAAGATCGAGGCCAAATATTTCGCGCAGGGCGAGCAGCTCTCGTGCCCCGAGACGGGCGAGCAGACGTGGGTGGACCTGGCAGAGCGTTTTTATTTGAGCTCCATCAGTCAGAAGGTGGACTGGAGCGCGGTAAAGGCAGCGGGGCTGAAGGTGATTGTCGCCGGAGGACGGGACGCGGACACACTGGCAGCAAAGGCATTGGAAGCGTGCGGCGCGCGCATCAGTTGGTTTCACGGGCAAACGATTGGCCGTGCTGTACAGGACGAGGAAGCGGCGTTCGGCGTACGTATGATGAAGAACGGCCAGATCGGGGCACTGCACCTGCCGGATGGCCGCGTGTTGGGCACTGAAGACTGCCGCACACTGGCTTACTATCTGGTGATGAACACGCTGTCGGGCAGCGAGATCAGCCTGCCATCCGGCGTGACGCGTTCGGTGGCGGCGATGGCGGATATACTCGGGCTGACGTATTCGTTCGCTTCGGAGGAGGAGGCCGCGGCGTCGCTGTCGGTGGATGCGCGGCGCATACTCTATGACGGAATTTTTATGTTGTGCCGGTTCGCGGAGCATCTGGCGCGCACCGGGCTTTTGGCCAGCGACATCGGCGCCATGATCGAGCCGTCGCACATGAAGGTAAAAGCGGTGGGCTGTGACTGGGAGGACATCGGACGCGTAATCGGCGGGGTATACGCCCAAGGCGGCGCGACGGCCAGCGAGGGTCTGCGCCTCGATGTGGCGGGCGGTTACGGCTACATCTGTCCCCATGCGACAAGGCCGACCATTATCATCCGCACCGAAGCCGATACCGAGGAGTTTGCGGCGGAGCTGTGCGAGCGGTATACCGATATGGTACGGCGGATACTGAAGAAGCCTCAGGAAGGGACAGTTGAAGAGCAGTGAGCTTTTGGGATTATTCCGCGGAGGCGCTGCCTCCGCACCACCGCTAAGGGACCGTCCCTTAAGTATACAGCCATGTTCTTGCTTTGGGATTAAAAAGAATTTATTGAAGCAGCTATAGCCCTGCAGACCGTCAGATATAGCTGCTCTGTTAGTTTATAATATCGATTATTATAGTCTGAGTCGGAAAATCCACCTATGTCTGCCCAGGAACCCATTCCATTAAAACACCATGCGTTTGCCGCGCAAAAGAAAACCTGCAAAGCTAAGAGGCTGTAATTCTTATTAACCAATATATCTTTATAATAATAGCTATTGTACGGCTCGGGGTTTTTCAAAATTCTCTGGGCCTCGACAAAAGGACGCCATGGTGCCCATCTGTTGTTGCTGATTTCTTTTGCAAATTCGGCAATATCATTGAGAGTTTCTGCTAATTGAGTTTTTAGGTTTGTCAGTTGGTCTTCCGATATTGTATCAGAAACAGCTTTGTTATACGTTTCCGTACTTACATATTGATAGTGACTAAGGCCTGAAAGTATCCAGTAGTCGGAGTAGCCTTCATATACAGCTTTTACAAACCATTTTCCGCCCTCATCATATCCAGCTTGAGTGAAGCTCGGTTTATCCAAGGTTGATGGGCTGAAAAGCAGCCTTAATTTTGTGCAACTTTCTGCTATAAGTCGCTCAAACCACATATTTGCGTTATTCACAACATAGTACTTCTGTGTTTCGTTGTTAAAGTATCTCTTCCCTGTAACCCAAATATTTTTGTTGGCAAAATCATAATTAGGATGATCCAAAAACTCTATAGTAGTATGGCCAGTATAGAGCGCGTCATTTCCATAAGAAACAAGAGAAATCAGCTGATCAACAGCGCCCAGCATTTTAACCTCCGAATGAATATTTTGGGATAGTCGAGGATGCTCTTTTTGGCACAATATATAACATTTATACACGGTCGGGAAATGCACAGCATTTCCCCAGTGGGATTCCCAAGGGATTATATCCCTTGGGCGTGGTGTGGAGGCAGCGCCTCCACGGTCTTAAATTAGTATTACAGCTCGCGCTTCGCGGCCATGTGCGCGCTGACCTCACGGGCGAGCACGAGCTCCTCGTTGGCGGGGATGACCACAACGGTGACGCGCGAATCGGGAGAGGAGATCACCGCCTCGTTGCCGCGGCAGGCGTCGTTTTTGTCTGAGTCGAGCACGATGCCGAAGTGCTCGAGCGGTTCGCAAACCAGACGGCGCACCAGCGCGGAGTTTTCGCCGATACCGCCGGTGAACGCCAGCAGATCAAGCCCGCCCAACTGCGCGTAGTAGCTGCCGATGTAGCTGCGGATACCGTGGCAGTATACGTCGATGGCGAGCTGCGCCTGTGCGTTGCCCGCTGCCGCCGCGTCTTGAATGTCCCGCAGGTCGCCGGAAACGCCGGAGATGCCCAGCAGGCCGCCGCGCTTCACAAGCCCGTCCCACACCTCGTCCAGCGTCATGCCGGATTTGAGCAGATAGATGGGGATGAACGGGTCAAGGTCGCCCGTGCGCGTGCTGTGCTGCACACCCGTCTGGAGCGAGAACCCGAAGCTGTTGTTCTGCGACTTGCCGTCCTTCACGGCACAGATGGAACCGCTGCCGCCCAGATGGCAGGAGATGACGTGCCGAGGGTCGCCATATTTCTTCGCCGTTTCAGACACAAACCGGTGCGACGCGCCGTGGTAGCCGTAGCGCCGGATGCCGTGCGCCTGCGCCCACTCGTGCGGAATGCCGTACACGCACGCCTCCTCGGGTATCGTGCGGTGAAAGAACGGCTCAAACACGCCCACCATCGGCATGTCGGGCAGCAGCGCCTTGAACGCGCGGATGGCTTCGAGGTACGCGCTGTTATGCACCGGCGCGATGTTCATGTAGTCCTCCAGCCCCTGCATGCAGCCTGCGTCGATATCGTGTACACCGGTATAGCCCTTGCCGATCACCGTTTTGAAACCGATGGCATCCACGTCCGCCACGCTGGCGATCACGCCGGTGTCCGCATCTGTCAGCACATCGAGGAATATGCGGATGCCCTCGCGGTAGGATGGGATGTCCACGCCCTCGTGCTTGAAGGACTGTTTTTCGCTGCTGTATGAGAATATGGAGGCGTTGCGCGAACCCACGCGGTCCATCTTGCCCTCGGCCAGCACCGTTTCGCCCGGCATCAGGAAGAGCTTGTATTTGAGCGATGTGGAGCCCGCGTTGCAGACGAGTATATGCATATCGTATATCCTTTCAAATGGTGGAATAATCGGCTTTATTCTACCATAAAGCGCCGTCCGGCGGCAACGAGCAGTGGTTCATTACAAAAAAAACGCAATATTGTGGTTTGGTGCGTTTATACCTGGCGCAGAATATGGTATAATCAAATGTCGCCGGCGAAAAGCCGGTCTGCTTGAGACTTTTAAAACGTGTGTTTTATTATAAAGCTGACAACGAAAGAGAGGAAATAATTACTTGACAAAAAAACAACAGCATAATATTCGCATCACGCCGCTGGGGGGCGTCGGCGAGATCGGCAAGAACATGACCGTTATCGAATACGGTCCCGACATCGTCGTCATTGACTGCGGACTTTGTTTTCCGCGGGAGGACATGCTGGGTGTCGATTACGTGATACCCGACATCACCTACTTAAGGAAGAACAAGGAGCGGATCAAGGCCGTGCTGATCACACACGGTCACGAGGACCATATCGGCGCAACGCCTTACCTGCTGCCCGAGATAGGCGCGCCGGTATACGGCACCGACCTGACGCTGGCGCTGATTGAGACCAAGCTGGTCGAACACAAGGCAGAAGGCATCACACTGAACGTGATTAAGCCGGGCGACACGGTGACGGCGGGTGCGTTCAAGATTGAGGCGATCCGCGTGACGCACAGCATCGATGCAGCGCTTGGCTTTGCAATACATACGCCAGTAGGCACCATCGTGCACACGGGCGACTTTAAAGTGGATTACACACCGGTAGATGGCAAGGTAATCGATATCCCCAAGTTCGCGCAACTGGGCGAGAAGGGCGTGCTGGTGCTGCTGTCCGATAGCACCAACGCTGAGAATTCGGGTTACACAATGTCCGAAAGCAAGGTTGCCGATACGTTTGCAAGCTATTTTGAAAATGCGACGGATCGTATCATTGTGGCGACTTTTGCGTCCAACATTCATCGGCTGCAGCAGGTGATCGACGCTTCCAAGCGGCACGGACGAAAGGTTTGCCTGACCGGCCGCAGCATGCTGAAGATTGCCAAGATAGCCACAGACCTTGGATATTTGAAGATGGATGAAGGCATGCTGATTGAGCCGGAAGAAGTCGAAAAAATGAAGAAATCCAAGGTTGTGATACTGACGACGGGCAGCCAGGGCGAGACGATGTCCGGTCTGGTGCGCATGGCGGCGGGCGAGCACAAGAAGCTCAAAATGATTCCGGGAGACCTCGTGATCATTTCCTCCACGCCGATACCCGGCAACGAGAAATACGTGTCGGATGTCATCAATATGCTCTACCGGCGCGGTGCCAACGTGATCAACGAGGGTGTGGCGGACGTGCATGTGTCCGGTCATGCCTGTCAGGAAGAGCTCAAGATGATACTCTCGCTCACCAAGCCCAAGTTCTTCATTCCGGTTCACGGCGAATACCGCCACCTGTACCGGCATGCCGCTCTGGCTGAGGGCCTCGGAATTCCGCGCAAGAACGTGTTCATCCCTGAGATCGGTAAGATGATCGAGCTGAATCAGCGCTTCGCGCGCGAGGCAGACACGGTGCCTGCGGGCAGCGTGATCATCGACGGCCTCGGTGTGGGCGACGTGGGCAACGTGGTGCTGCGCGACCGCAAGCTGCTGTCGCAGGACGGCCTGTTCATCGTGGTGGTCACGATATCCGCGGAGACGGGTGAGCTGATATCCGGGCCGGAGATCATCTCGCGCGGATTCGTGTACATGCGCGAATCCTCCGACCTCTTGGAGCGGGCGCGCAAGATCATCATCGACGAACTCAATGACTGTGTTGCCAAGCAGATGACCGACTGGACGACGATCAAGGGGCGCATCAAGAAGGCGCTGCGCACGTATCTGTACGAACTGACCAAGCGCAGTCCGATGATACTGCCCATCATCATCGATATTTAAACGGAGGAACCCATGCTGGTATACGACAAGGCGCATGAACTGGCAGCCGAGATCAAAAGGAGCGACGATTACAGGGAATACGAGCGGCTGAAAACACAGGTGATGGCGGACGAGACGAACAAAAAGCTGATCGCCGAATACAAGAAGCTTCAGCTGGAAGCGCAGGCCGCTTACCTTTCGGGCAGTGCACCTTCGGACGAGACGATGGACAAGCTCAAGACGCTGGGCGGGCTGCTCGGTTTTAACCGCGATGTGGCTGCGTATCTGGCGGCGGAGTATAAGCTGCAGACGACGGTGGGCGATGTGTACAAGATCATCGGCGACGCCTGCGGCATCGGGCTGGACTTTCTCACTGAGTAAGGAAAGGGACAATGGCGGACAGAGGTTACAACGATTTTCTCGGGGACGACAATAACGAAACGCGTGCGTTTTCGCCCGTATCCGGCATATCCGGCGACGACGGCGCAACCAAGGCGTTTTTGCTGGACGGCAACCCCAAGGAGCCGCTGGAGAAGTGCGAGGAGCGCGGGTCGCTGAAGGATTATACGGCGGGCTCGGTGGTTTGGCGACTGCTGCGGCCGCTGCTGATACTGGCGGTGAGCTTCGGCCTTGTCATCTGGATGGGCACGGCGCTGTACAATCACGTGGAACAAAATTACGTGGCGCCTGTGGCCGCCGATATGAGCGAATACCAGCAGGTGGAGATCAAAACGGGCTCGTCACTTTCCGGCATCGCCAAGCAGCTGTATGAGCAGGGTCTGATTCGCAACAAGCTCGTTTTCCAGCTGTATGTGGACTTTAACGACAAATCCTCCAGCCTGCAGGCCGGAAAATACCAGCTGTCTCCCGGCATGACGATGGAGCAAATCATGGATATACTGCTGGCAGGGGACGGCGGGCGCAAGACCATTAAGATCACTTTTACCGAAGGTATGACGGCACAGGATATCGCCGGGAAGCTGGTGTCCCAGAAGATGTTCGACAAGGCTCTGAGCGACGAATTCCTGGAGCTGTGCAACGACGCAAAAGCATATGAAAACTACGATTTCATTACAGCGGTAGGAGAAACCGCACAGCTCGATGGGCGCAAATATCTGCTGGAAGGATATCTGTTCCCGGACACCTACGAGTTCTACGCGGACGCAACGCCGGCGGATGTGATCGAAAAGCTTCTCAGGCGCTTCGACAACGTGTTTACGGTGCAGTTTGAGGACAGGGCACAGGAACTGGGCATGACGATCGACGAGGTGATGACGCTGGCGTCCATCATCGAATGGGAGGCGCTGCCCAAGGACTTCAAGAAGGTGTCCGCGGTGTTCCACAACCGCCTTGATGCGGATATGCGGCTGGATTCGTGCGCGTCGCTGCGGTATGTGACCGGCCTCAAGAAGTTTGTGTACACGGCGGAGGAGCAGGATATCGATTCGCCGTTCAATACGTACAAGATCACCGGCCTGCCCATCGGGCCCATCGCGAACCCGGGTCAGAAGGCGGTAGAAGCCGCGCTGTATCCGGATGAAGAGTTCCTGTCGGAAAGCTTTCTGTACTTCTGCAACAAGGACCCCAAGACGGGTGACCTTGCGTTTGCCAAGACGCTGGAAGAGCACAATGCCAACGTCGCGGAATACTCACCGCTGTGGTAAACGGAATGGGGAATTTTGAATTGCTGGCTCCTGCGGGGAGCCTTGAAAGTTTGATTGCCGCCGCCGATTTCGGTGCGGACGCGGTGTACGCCGCGGGCAAGTCGTACGGCCTGAGAGCATTCGCGGACAATTTCACGCCGGAGGGCATTGCAGGGGCGGCACAGCTGCTTCACGCACGCGGCAAAAAGCTGTACATCACACTCAATGCGGTGTTCCACATGCAGGATTTTGCGGGGCTGGACGATTATGTGGCGGCGCTGCGCGACGCGAACGTGGATGCATTGATCGTGTCTGACCCCGGCGTGCTGACGACCTGCCGCCGCGTTGCGCCAAATATGCCGCTGCACCTGTCCACGCAGGCCAACACCACCAACGCACATTCCGCACGGTTCTGGCACGAGCAGGGCGTCAGCCGCGTGATACTCTCCCGTGAGCTGTCGCTGGAGGAGATATCGCAGATACGCGCCAAAACGCCGGACACGCTGGAGATGGAGGCGTTCGTGCACGGTGCGATGTGCATCGCTTATTCAGGGCGCTGCCTCTTAAGCAGCGTCTTTACAGGCCGAAGCGGCAACGGCGGCGCGTGCGCCCAGCCCTGCCGGTGGGAATACCACCTGTCCGAGCGCGGCTACGAAGGCGAATATTTTCCGGCGTATTCGGATGATCGCGGTACGTACGTACTGAATTCCAAAGACCTGTGCATGATCGAACATATCGGTAAGCTGATGGAGGCGGGTGTCGTGTCCTTCAAGATTGAAGGGCGCATGAAGTCCGCTTATTACGTTGCCTGTGTGACGGGCGCGTACCGCCGCGCGGTGGACGATGCGCTGGCCGGGCGGCCCTTTGACCAGTCTCTGCTGGACGAAGTGGCCAAAGCGGGCAGCCGTCCGTTCACAACCGCTTTCTATTTCGGAAACCCGCGCGAAGCGGCACAGGATACGCAGCGCGGTGTCGCCGTGCGTACCTACGATTTTGTGGGCGTGGTAAAAGGCGGGACGGATGCGGACGGGCGCGTGCTCATCCAGCAGCGCGGCAAGTTCCTCGTGGGGGATGAGCTGGAGGCGCTGACGCCGCAGGGCAGCGTCACGTTCAAAGTGTCCAATATATACACGACTGAGGGTGAGCCGCGTGAGAGCGCGCCCCACCCCAAAGAAATGCTGGTGATTTCCGGCGCGCCGCAGGGGCTTGCCGAAGGCTGCATGGTACGTAAAAAACGCCAGTCGCCAGCCGATAACAATTGAGGCCTCAGCTTCATTACAGCTATTGTTTAAACAGGAGGCGCATAATGATCGACAAAAACCCAAAAATGATGGAGGCCATAAAAGCTTACCTCAAGGGAGAAAAAGAGCTGTGGCTGAAAACGCAGGACGAGTTTTTACAGGAGCTTGAGCAGAGCGGGCAGGACCATTGCCCGTGTAAGGCGGCCTGCAAGCTGCATGGAGACTGCAAAAAGTGCGTGACTGTCCACCGGGCCCACAGAGATCACTTGCCCGTCTGCTTTCACAACATGGTCAATGAGCGTCTTAACGCCGTATCCGGATTAACCGAACACAGCCTTGTCAGGCCTGAATAGAATAGCATAGTACCATTATACGACAGCTGCCTGCGGACGGATCGCCTGGCCTGATTCCGCATGGTATGTTTTCTGTATTTAAGTAAGGAGAGATGGCATATGGGCAAAGGGCATTATCTGCTGGGTATCGACGTGGGCACCTCGAGCATAAAGGCGCTTCTGACCACGCCCGAGGGGCGGACGATTGCCTTGGAGCAGCAGGCCTACGAGCCGGACATACTGCCGGATGGCGGCGCACAGCAGGACCCCGGGGTCTGGTGGAGCGCGGCGGTGTCCGTGCTGCGGCGTATCTCAGGTGCGCATCCGGACAAGATGCGCGACGTCACCGGAATCGGGCTGGGCGGCCAGATGCACGGTCTGGTGGCACTCAGCGGTACAGGTGAGCCGGTGCGTCCCGCTGTCATCTGGATGGATGCACGCAGTGGGCCACAGGTGCGGCGCATCTATGAGATGCTGGGAGAAGAGTACGTCCATGCCGTCACGCTGAACCGTGTATGCCCCGGTTTTGCGCTGCCGTCGCTGCTGTGGCTGCGGGACAGTGATCCGGAGGCTTTTTCGCGCATCCGCTACATCATGCAGCCCAAGGACTATATCCGCTATCGCCTGACAGGGCGTATCGCCGCGGACACATCCGACGCTTCATCAACGTCTGCCTTTGATACCGTTAAGCGGCAATGGGCATGGGAGCTGATCGACGCGGTGGGGCTTGACCGCGGTCTGTTCCCCGCCTGTCTGGAATCGGACGGCGTGGCGGGGGAGGTCACCGCGCAGGCAGCCGTGGAAACGGGGCTGGCCAAGGGTACGTCGGTGGTGTACGGCGGCGGGGACCAGCCGGTTCAGAACATTGGAAACGGCGCAGTTAAAGAGGGGGTTGTCTGTTCCAGCATCGGCACGAGCGGGCAGATCGCCATGTTCTCTCAGTCACCGCTGCGCGATCCAAAATACCGTGTGCACACGTTCTGTCATGCCATTAAGCGCGGCTGGAGCGTGTTCGGCGCCACCTTGAGCGCGGGACAGTGCCTGAAGTGGCTGAACAACCAGATACTGAACGACCCCGGTTATGCGGTGCTGGATGCGATGGCATCAGAGGCTGAGCCGGGAAGCGGCGGGGTGTTGTTTCTGCCGTATCTGAACGGTGAGCGGACCCCTCATTTTGACAGCAACGCCCGCGGCTTATTTATCGGCCTGTCACTGGCGCATGACCGACGTCACATGGTTCGTGCGGTGATGGAGGGCGTGGTGTTTTCTCTGAAGGACAGCTTCAGACTGTTTGCAGAGCTGGGCTATCAGCCGGAGGAAATTATCGCGTCGGGCGGTGGCGCGAAAAGCGCGCTGTGGCTTCAGATGCAGGCGGATATATTCGAAACGCCGGTGCGTGTGGTGAACACATCCGAGCAGGTGTGCCTCGGTGCGGCGATGCTGGCTGGCGTGGGCACGGGGCTGTTCCATACATACGAGCAGGCGGCAGCGGCCATGGTGCGGTATGGTGACACCGTCTATGAGCCGGACGTGAAAAACGCTGCGATTTACGGTGACGCTTACCGGCGTTACCGCGCGCTGTACGGCGCGAACAGGGAGCTGATGAGGCCGGGCGGGGAACAATAATATGAAGCAGATACTCATCACGGGCGGTGCGGGCGGTCTCGGACGGGCGGCGGCGGAATATCTGGCGGAGCGCGGCTGCCGCGTGTTCGCGTGCGACATTGCGGAAACAGAGCCGCATGATGGCATAGTGCCGGTACGCGTGGACGTAAGGGACAAGCTCAGCGTGGCAGCGGCGTTTGACGAAATCGCAGCGCAAACGGACAGGCTGGATGCGGTGATCCACCTTTCCGGGCTGTACATGATGGATTCCTTCATCGAGATAACCGAGGAGCGGCTGCAGCACATCGTAGACGTGAATCTGATGGGCGTTTACCGTGTGAACAAGGCTTTTCTGCCCCTGCTGATGGGCGGCGGGCGCGTGATCGTTACGACCAGCGAGCTGGCGGGGCAAAAGCCGCTGCCGTTTACCGGCATCTATGCGCTCACCAAGACGGCGCTGCAGTGCTATGCGGATTCGCTGCGGCTGGAACTGGCGCTGCTGGGCATACCGGTGATTGAGCTGCGGCCCGGTGCGTTCCGCACGCGACTGACACAGGAACCTTCTTTTGAGCTTGAGCGGATGCAGCAGTCCACGCAGTTGTATGGTGCGGGTCTTCGGCGCATCAAGCCCCTGATGGACGGGCGCATCGGCAAGGCGCGGGAGCCGGAAGAACTGGCGAAGCTGATATACCGCATCGTGACCGTACGAAAGCCGCGTCTGCACTACAGCCTGAACGCCAGCCTCGCGCTCAAGTTGTTCAGCGCTGTGCCGCGCGGCTTGCAGCTGTTCGCGATCAAGCGGCTGCTGGGGTAACATATATGGGTCTGAAGTCCACGGAGCTCTGCGTCATCACAGGGCTCTTTTTTTAACCCCTCTTTCATGGCAGGTCATATGTACCTCCATGCACCCTGCCGCGGCGATTGAATAAGATAAAATATCAAAAAGCGGGAGGGGAGTACATGATCAAAAGGATCGTCGTATTGGTGTTGTGCGTACTGATGGCCTTGATGGTGTTCGGGTGCCAGGAACAAGCGCCGGAGAAAATCGTGCTGAACGAGGTGACGCATTCCGTTTTCTACGCGCCGCTGTATGCTGCAATTTCGCTGGGGTACTTCAAGGACGAGGGGCTCGAGATCGAGCTGGTGAACGGCGGCGGGGCCGACAAGTCGATGACGGCGCTGCTGACAGGGCAGGCGGATATCGGTCTGATGGGGCCGGAGGCTGCCATTTACGTGTTCAATGAAGGGCGTGAAGACAGCGCGATGGTGGTCGGGCAGCTGACCAAGCGGGATGGATCGTTCCTGATGGGGCGCGAGCCGAGTGAGGATTTCCAATGGAGCGAGCTGGAAGGCAAAACGGTGATTGGCGGGCGCAAGGGCGGCGTACCCGAGATGACGCTGGAGTATGTGCTGCGCCAGAACGGGTTGGAGCCGGGCGTTGATGTTGAGGTGGACACCGGCATACAGTTCAACCTGATGGGCGGCGCGTTTGAAGGCGGCACGGGCGACTACGTGACGCTGTTTGAACCCACGGCATCGCTGTTCGAGCAGGAGGGAAAAGGCTACATAATGGCTGCGGTAGGGCAGGAGAGCGGCGAGGTGCCCTATACGGCGTTTATGGCCACCAAGAGTTACATCAAGAGCAACCCCGAGGTCGTCAAGAGCTTCTTAAAGGCGGTATACCGCGGGCAGCAGTGGGTGCAGAAAGCGTCTGACAAGGAGCTGGCGGAAGCCATCGTTGAGTTCTTCCCGGATACCTCGGTGGAGACGTTAATGCTGGTTGCCAAGTCGTACAGGGCGATCGACGCGTGGATGGATGCGCCGGTGATGAAAAAGGAAGCGTTTGACAGGCTGCAGGACATCATCATACAGGCGGGCGTGCTGACGGAAAAGGTGGACTTTGCAAGCGTGGTGGACAATTCGTTTGCGGAGCAGATTATCAAATAGCTCAGAGCTAAATGGAACAGCGCCTCGGGATTTATCCTGAGGCCTTGTTGTATTCGAAAACCCCGCGTTAGACGCGGGGTTCGGTAAAGCTTATAGCGATGAGGCAGAACAGAAAAACTCCTTTTGATTTAGAATGAAGTGCGGTCTGGCAACTGCACAACAAAAAATCAAAAG
>JAEZHF010000081.1 GCA_023416745.1 Bacillota bacterium | reverse complement strand
GTCCTCCTTTTTGATGTTTGCGGTTGGCAGACCTGCTTGCATCCTACCAGAGTGCGCGATGGATGGCTACTTATAGCTTTAAGCTTTCCCGAACCCCCAGTCGAACTGGGGGTTTTCGCATATAAATAAGAAAACTGCCCTTGGCAGTTTCCAAGTGGGATTATCAAAGGACAAGTCCCTAGCGTGCCCCAAAGGGGTATGAGGGGTGGTTTGGAGGCAGAGCCTCCGATGTCGTCGACCTTCAAACATGACCCAAAACTACGCGCCAGTCGAGACAGTATCCCGCGCAACGGGCTTGGAGCTCCACTTGCCGCAGCGGTCGCCCCAGTAAGCCACAGGCGCGCCGCCGCGCATCAGCGCCACCACCTCGCAGCGGTTGGCACAGCCCGCGCACTCGAAACCCTTTGTCAGCAACTCGTCCGCGGCGAAGGCAAAACCCATAAACTGCGTTACACCGCCCGCCTCGCACGCCATCAGTGCCGCGCCGTAAGCGCCCATCACGTCGTGATGCTGCGGGACGATAACGCGTGTGCCCAACGCCTGCTCAAACGCCGCCACAATGCCCGCGTTCGCCGCCACGCCGCCCTGAAACACGACGGGCGGTTCGGGCTTTTTGTGGCTGGCGAGGTTGTTGAGGTAGTTGCGCACCAGCGCCTCGCACAACCCCGCGACGATATCCTCAGTACTGTGCCCCGCCTGCTGCTTGCTGATCATGTCCGACTCCGCAAACACCGCGCACCGCCCCGCGATGCGCATCGGCGACGTGCTGCGCAGCGCGCATTCGCCGAACGCCGATATGGGCATACCGAGCCGCTGCGCCTGACGGTCAAGGAACGAACCGGTGCCCGCGGCGCACACTGTGTTCATGGCAAAATCAGTCACGCAGCCGTCCTCAATATGAATGATCTTTGAATCCTGTCCGCCGATCTCCAGTATCGTGCGTACGTCAGGCTGTACGTGGCAGGCCGCCGCCGCGTGCGTGGTGATCTCGTTCTTGACGATGTCCGCGCCCACCACCGCCGCCGCCAGCTGCCGCCCGCTGCCGGTGACGCCGCAGGAGCCGATATCCGCGTCGCCGAACTGCGCCGCCAGCTCCGCCATGCCGCTGCGCAGTGCAACGAGCGGCCGTCCGCTGGTCGGCAGATACAGCCGCGCCATCACCTCGCCGCCCTCGCCCACCACCACAAGGTTGGTACTGACAGAGCCCACATCAACGCCGAGAGACAGTTTGCCGCCTATGCCCATAACGCCGCCCGCCTCCGCCGTGCCTCCAGCATATCCAGAAATGCCTCGATGCGCGTGTCGTAGCCCGCATCGCCCGTCATCTCGTCCACCACCAGTGTCAGTACAGGCTGCCCCGTCTCGTGCAGTGCCGCCTTGGCAACGATCTCGGGCATGCAGCCCATCGGGAATATTTGTATCACACCATCCATGCCTGACTTGCGCGCTTTCACGGCATGAGCGATAGTCTCCTGCGCGTGCCCGCCCACGCTGACGGGCAGATACGGGGCGGAATTGCGCTTCACCTCGGGCGAGTTCAGGTGCAGAGGCTTCAAAGCCAGATCGCGCAGCCACCACGAAGGCGTCAGCAGTCGCTGCGTAGACACGCCCATGCGCATCAGCCGTTCCTCTATATTGAGGTTGGCGTACGGCTCGAACATCGAATATATCTCCCCCGCGATCGCGACACGGAGCGGCGTTTTCGCCGCGTCCACAGCGATTCGCCGCAGGTTCTGCCGGTGTGTCTTCAGCGCATGCAGCGCCGCGCGTGTCCCCCTCACAGTGAGCATGTCGCAGCGGCACGCATCCAGCTCGCGTCCGCATGCGCCGGGGCACACCTCGTATCCCGCTGTACGATGCGCTACCGCGTCCAGCGCGTCCGCCTGCTTCAACATACGGTAAGCCTGCCGCAGCGCCGCCAGCTTGGCCGCCTTTGAGACGCGGCTGGCTTTGCCGATCTGCCCGAAGCGGCCCAGCAGCGTACCGAGTCCGATCTCGGACGGCGCATCGATCACGATCACGTCCGCGGGATATCCGGCTTTTTTCAGCAGCCGCGCGAACAGCTCACCGTATTCCCCAAAACGGCAAGGGCCGCAGCTGCCCGTGATCAATACGGTGTTCGCCCCCCGCTCAAATCCGTCCATGAAGTTGCCCATCATAATCTTGAAGGGCAGGCACATATCCTCAGGCGCGACCGCCGCGCCGCGCTGCATGATCGTCCGGTTGTTCTCCGGCACAACAAAGCCGATGCCCAGCGCGTTACACAGCGCCCGCATGGCCATATGCGTATTCCCCAGCCGGGGTATCGTCAGTACCAATGCACTTCCTCCTTTGCAGCATGTCCGCAAACGCCTCCAGCCGCGTGTCGAAACCCGCCTCCCCGGTGTGCTCGTCCAGCTTCAGCGTCATCATCGCGGCGTTTTCAGCAGCGTCGCGTATCAGCGCCTCCACAACCGAATCCACGCCGCATCCGAACGCGGACACGTAGATAACCCCATCCGTCTGCCCGCTGCTCAGCAGGTGCAGCGCCGCACCGTAATAACGCTGTGCGTAATACCAGAACGGCGGCTTGGTGAGCGCGCCCATCTGCGCGGCGATGTGAGCATCGTTCACGCGCTCGTGCGTTATGATACCGATGCCCAACGCGTGCAGTTTGCGGATCAGATCCATATTGACAAACTTATCGTAAATATTGTAAGCATGGCCGATGAGCGCCACGGTATACGGATAACCCTCATCGCTTATCCCCGCCGGATACGCCTGCTGCGCCGCCACGGCCTGCTCATACGCGTCAGCCCAGCGGCTCCCCGCCCCTATTGTACGCGACGCGTCACGCGCCCAGGCTTTGAGTCCGCCGCCCGTTACATCGTATAGCGGGGAATCGATCAGCCTCGTACCGTTCGCCGCCTGCCGCGCCAGCTCGGAGATGCCGCAGAACTTCGGGCAGACGCTTTGCCGCTTGGTGACGCGCATCAGCCGCGGCGCAAGTATGGCGTCGCAGCGCGCTGACAGCCACGCGGTGTGCCCGCAGAACAGCTTGATGGGCAGACATGCTTCGCTTTCGCAGCTGCGCACGCCCGCATCCAGTATGCTCTTGTCCGTCGCGGGTGACACGACGACCTCCGCGCCTAGGCCGGAAAAAAACACGCGCGCAAACTCGCGGTAAATGCAAAAAAGAAGACCGTTCGGTATGCCGATCACCATATGCTCATCTCCATGAAAATAGGCTTTGCGCGGCTGCGCGAAAATATTCTGCTTGATATTGGCACTGATGAATGTTGATGTGACTGAAAGCATATATGCCGATAAAAATGACGCGGCACATCCGGATTCGGGCACCGCTTGATTGTATTGCCGCCCTGGAAAAAACGCGATTTGCATGACGCTTCAGAGTATTAAAAAGGTGCATTTGTCATGATGATGGAGCGCGCTCTTGCTCTCGGCTTGCTGTCATGCAGAGCAAAGCGAAGCATCCCCATCTGAGGTGCTCCGTCCGGTATATACGGGCAAATGTTATCGGGACATCACCAGCGCTTTGGCTGGGTTTGCGACGGTGATGGTATCCACCACGGCTTGCCCGATGTGCTCCGCCAGCATGCGGCGGAATGTCTCCAGTATGAAGTCCAGCCCGAACGCCGCGCCGTAGCTCTTCAGCCGCTCATTGGTGGTATCCATGCCCACCAGCAGCTTATCGGCAAAACCGCGCTCTGTCATGTGCGCGATCAGCTTTATTTCGTCTTCGTCGCTCTTGTATTTCAAACGGTGTATCGTGTCGTATTCGAGGTACGCGCCCGCTTCCGCCACCGCCTCATGCACACCGACATCGGCGCACGCCCGGTCCATGTGGCAGATGATCACGCGGCTTGGCTTGATGCCGAAGCGTGAGTAGTAGGACAGCAGCTTCATCGCGTCCGCACGCGTATCCATATGCACCAGCACCGGTGCACCTGTCTCCGCCGCCGCGTGCGCCGCCGCTTCAAAGAGCATGGCGTAATTGGCGTTTGCGTTCATCTCGCCCGGAACAGCGGCGCATTTCACAATGCCCGCCCTTGCGGAAAGGCCATCCATGCCTGTTGTCACTTCGTCGATGTAGATGCGGGTGAGTGCATCGCCGCCCTTGTTTAGTATGCCATCCAGCATGAACTCCGTCTTGTGGAAGCCGGTGACCGATACGATATTGACACCGGATTCCTGTGAGGCCCGCGCCAGTTCCTTTGCCATGCGCCCGCACCCAAAGGGCTGCGCGTCCACGAGGCTCACGCCGCCTGCGTTTTTGTACAGCTTCAGCTCCGCGAGCGACTTGCCGTAGTCGTCCATGTACAGCGAGCCGCTCACCTGGCGGGACGGCCCGTCCTCAAGAAAAAGATGCTCGTGGCACTGGCACCAGCCCAGTGCTTCCGGCGCAATATCTCCCATCAATGTACGGATTATCTGACCCATCAATGCACTCACTTTCGGATGTCGTGGCTTTTCGGTTCATTATATCAGCCGCCCGAACGGTTGTCCATCATGCAGCCCGCAATCCCCGCGTCAACAAGTCAAACAATAAACAAATATAGCAAATAAAATAACAAAAAATTTGAAGAACCTCCGGTTGACCATAGAGCCTCCGGTTTTTATAATGGAATTGTATTCAATTTCTTTTTATTGTATACAATTCATAAAATCATGTACCCAAGCTACACTGTCAATGCTCAATCGGCAATATCCCATTAATTTATTCTAAATTGTAAAAAGGAGAATGTAAAATGAAAACCGGATTGGATGGAAAGAAAGTGCTCGTCACCGGCTCCACCTTGGGACTTGGCCGGGGCATAGCGGAGATGTTCGCTGAAGAGGGCTCAAATGTGATTGTGAACGGCCGCAACGAGGAAACGGTAAAAAAGGTGCGCGACCAGATTGCCGTCAAGTATCCCCAGGCTGTTGTCAGCGGCATCGCGGCGGACATATCCATGCCCGAAGGCGTTCAGTCGCTGTACGAGAAAAGCTCCGAGGGCGGCCCCATCGACATACTTATCAACAACACCGGCATATATTTTGTCAAAAAATTCGCCGAGGTGACGGATGACGAATGGTTCAACATTTTCAATGTCAATATCATGAGCGTCGTCAGGCTTTGCCGCCTGGTGCTGCCCGAAATGCTTGCCAGAAATTCCGGCAAAATAATCAATATCGCCAGCGAAGCCGGGCTGCGCCCCAACGCCGACATGATTCATTATTCCGCCACCAAATCCTGCATGATCGGCCTCAGCCGCGGTTTGGCCGAGCTGACGAAAGGCTCAAAAGTCACCGTCAACAGCGTGCTGCCCGTCGCCACCTGGACGGAGGGCGTGGCGGACTACATTAAGGCGATTGCCGAGCGCGATGGCTGTACGGTGGAGGAAGCCATGAAAAACTACTACACCACCGGCCAGGACAGGGATTCGCTTATCCAGCGGTTCCTGACGGTTGACGAGGTATCCAAAACGGTGCTGTTCGCAGCCATCAACGACGGTGTGAACGGCAACGCCATACTCATTGACGGGGGTACGATCAAGCATATTTAGGACTGTCGGCAATGCTTACGAAAACCGCATGGCGTCATCCGACAGCCCTGAATCGCTTTGTTGTTGTTACTGACCGCAGCTTGCGCCCGGCAGCGTACGGTCTTTGCCGCCGCGCCTGAACAGCGAGACAACCGCGATGACGACGACCGCCAGCAGCACAACACCCAGAATGTAGACCATGGGATTCTCCAGCAGCGCCACGTTGGTGATCGCGCCTTCGCCCGCGGCTTCCACCTCGCCCGCGATGGGTATCTGCGGCAGGTTCGGGAATATCGCACTGCCGATCAGGTTGACCAGCGTCGCCATCACATAGGCCAGGCCCGTCTGGTAGCCGATGGCGATCAGCGTCCACTTCCAGGTGCCCATCTCGCGGCGTATCGCGCCGATGGCTGCAAAGCACGGCGCCGCCAGCAGCGTGAATATCATGAACGCATAGCCCGTTACCGCGGTGAACGTCAGCGTGGTATGTGCGCAGACCAGCGCGAACGTGGACACCACAACCTCTTTGGCGATCAGCCCGGTTACGGAAGCGACGGCGGACATCCAGTTGCCAAAGCCCAGCGGTACGAAAATAGGTGCCAGCACTTTGCCGATGCCGGCCAGTATGCTCTGGTCTATCTGCTCCGGCGCAAGGTACTGGAACGAGAAACTGAATGACTGAAGGAACCACAGCACGGCACAGGCGACGAATATCACCGTACCGGCCTTGATGATAAACGCTTTGCCTTTCTCCCACATATGGATCACCACGCCCTTCACGCGCGGCAGCTTGTAGGCGGGCAGCTCCATAACGAACGGAGCGGGCTTGCCCTTGAACAGCTTTGTACGCTTGAGTATCAGGCCGGAAAGTATCACCATTACGATGCCAACGAGGTACATCGACGGCCCCACCCATGTGGCTTCGCTGAACACCATGGCCACGAACAGCGCAAACACCGGCAGCTTCGCGCCGCAGGGTATGAACGGCGTGAGCATGATCGTCATCTTGCGGTCGTTGTCGTTCTCGATGGTGCGCGATGCCATAACGGCGGGCACCGAGCAACCTGTACCGATCAGCATCGGGATAAACGACTTGCCCGACAAACCGAACCGCCGGAATATGCGGTCCATAATGAACGCGACGCGCGCCATGTAGCCCACATCCTCAAGTATTGAGATGAACAGGTACAATATCATCAGCTGCGGTACGAACACCAGCACCGCGCCCACGCCGCCGATGATGCCGTCCAGTATCAGACTCAAAGCCCAGTCGGACGCGCTCCATGCCACCAGCAGGCCTTCCACGCCGCCGGATATCCAGCCGATCAGCTCTTCCACCCAGCCGATTGTCCAGTCGCCCACCGTCTGAATGGATACGTAATAAACGCCCCACATGATGAGGAAAAATATCGGCAGCGCCAGCCAGCGGTTGGTCAGCACCCGGTCGATCTTATCCGAGGCGGACAGCCTGGGCCGCGCTTTCTTCTTATAAGCGCCGGACAGCACCGCGGTGACGGCTTCATATCTTTGATTGGTGATGATGCTCTCCGCATCGTCGTCCAGCTCCGTTTCCGCCGCTGTGATGATACCCTCGATCTGCGCTTGAAGCGCATCCGGCAGCGTAATTTTCTTCATCAGATCTTCGTCACGTTCAAACAGCTTCACAGCCAGCCAGCGCGGGTTGTAGCCTGCCAGCGACTGCTCACCCGACGCCGCTTCGCCGATCTTCGTCAGCGCAGCCTCCACCTCTTTGGAGAACACCTGCGGTACCGGTTTGCGCCCTGCGAGGTTCACCGCTTTATCTACCAGCGCATCCAACCCGGTGGTCTTCGCGGCAGAGATGGGTACGACGGGACAGCCAAAGCTCTTCTCAAGCGCTGCAAAATCGATCTCGTCACCGCGTTTTTGCACGATATCGATCATGTTGAGCGCCACCACCACAGGTACACCCAGCTCGACGACCTGAGTGGTCAGATACAGGTTACGCTCCAGGTTGGACGCGTCCACGATGTTGATGATGACGTCGGGCTTCTCCTGCAAAATATAATCCCGCGCGATCACTTCTTCCAGCGTGTAGGGCGACAACGAATAAATACCGGGTAAGTCTACGATGATGACGTCGTTCTTGTGCCGCCTTAAACGCCCTTCCTTCTTCTCCACCGTTACGCCGGGCCAGTTGCCCACATACTGCGTGCTGCCCGTCAGCGCGTTGAACAGCGTGGTTTTGCCGCTGTTGGGGTTACCCGCCAGCGCGATCTTTAAAGACATGCTCTCCTCCTTGTATCAGCCCCGGCAAAGTTAGTTTCGCCTAATCCGCGGGGCAAAAAAACAGTCACTCAACGATGATGTTTTCGGCGTCAGCCTTGCGCACCGAAAGCTCATAGCCCCGCACCGTCACCTCGATAGGGTCTCCCAGCGGCGCGACCTTGCGCACCTCGATCTGCGTTCCCTTCGTGATGCCCATATCCATGATTCTGCGCTTCACGGCGCCCTCACCTTCCAGCTTGACGACCTTCACGATTTGCCCCAGCGGCACCTGCTTTAACGTCATAGTATCCTCTCCTTCACATCCTTTATCATCTACTCTGCTCAAAACAGCATCTCAGAGCATTACAACTGTGCAACAGTGATAAAAGTTAGCTTTAACTAACACAAAGAGTTTAACATGGCTAACTTCACGTGTCAATAAGGAAAATGCGTGCAGTCTGTCCTTTTCTTCTCCAAAGCTACGCGTATATACAAATATGAACATATTCACGCAATTTGCATATGAATATGATTACAGGGACTACAAAAACGCGATAATCCGCGTGGGAAATGCAGCTGGCAGCCTGGCTGCCAAAACGGGAGGAAAACACATGCAAGCGGTGATACTCTGCGGTGGAAAGGGTCTGAGGATGAACAGGATCGCGGCAACTCAGCCCAAGCCGCTGGCCGATTTGAACGGCAAACCAATATTATGGCACATTATGAATCATTTCAGCAAATACGGCGTGCGCGATTTTATACTGCCGCTGGGCTACAAGGGGGATCTGATAAGGGATTACTTCAACAACTATAATTCCAATCAGCTGGACTACAGGCTCTCGCTGTCTGACAACCATGTGGAATATCTGAATGAATTTCCATGCGACTGGAACATTACATTCGTGGATACCGGTGTGGAAACGCAGACGGGCGGGCGCATCAAAATGATCGAAAAGTATATCACGGAGGACAATTTCTTTGTGACCTACGGAGACGGCCTCGGCAACATCGACATCAGTGCGCTGCTGGAACACCACATCAGCATGGACCGGCTGGCCACTGTGACCGGCGTGGACTATCGGAGCCAGTACGGTGTGCTAAGCGTCAAGAACGGGACGGCCACCTCGTTTAAGGAGAAACCGTTGCTGAGTCTGATCATCAACGCCGGTTTTTTCGTGTTCAGCAAGGCAGCGCTCCAGTACCTGACGAATGATAAGCGCGCGTCACTTGAGACCTCACTCATCAAGAAACTGACCGCGATCGATGAGCTCTCTGTCTATAAGCATGATGGCTTCTGGATCGGCATCGACACGTACAAGGATCTTATGACGGCGCAGCAGAACTTCAGCCGGCTGACCAGTTCCTCCAACGATCACCAGTAATACAAACTGCCCCTTCGAGGAGCGGTAAAGCGGCAGACATGCCGCAATACATATGCTGTGCATTCCGGCGTACGGCACTGCTGCCGCTACATATTCTCAAAATATTTACGGAAAGGCAAGGCAGGTCATCCTCATGAGCAGAAAAATTGACATGTTGGGCGTGATCCAGTTTATCCATCTTATGGCTGTGTCCCGGCCAATCAAAATAGCCCCGGAGCGGGAACATCAAGCCGGGGGCATATATATGTACCCGAAAAATTTTGCCAATGCAAAGCTTACGCCCCCAGAGGAAGAAGAAGCGCTGGCGGAGCGGCATATGCAGATGGCGCCACATTCCTATGTAGAACGCCGCGCTGTGATGCAGCAGCCGCAGGTGGTCATGCCGGTGCTTTCTTACGGTTATATGCGAACAAAGTCAGCATCCGATGAGGCGGCAGTTCAAGGCAAACAAACGGCAATAGCAGCTCCCAGGCGCGGCGTTCAAGCCAAACCAGGACAGAGGGCTGCGCAATTCATACTTGTGGCATATGAACTAGCTGCGGTCAAAGCGGCGAAGAGAGCAGCCCGTCAGGCGGCTGTTGAAACGGCGAATCGGGAAGCACAGCATGAAACGGCGGAGCAGGCAACCCGGCAGGCCGCTCTTGATGCGGCAGAGCAGGCAGCCCGACAGCAGGCGGAACAGAATACAGCAGCATGGGATGCCCGAAAACAGGCAGATCTTGAAGCAGCGGAGCAGGAAGCCCGACAGCAGGCGGAACAGCAGGCGGCACAGATTGGTGAATCTGCAGCACGGACCACAGCTCACGAGCCATCTACACGATCTGCACCACCGGAAGCAGCAACGCAGACAGCACAGACTTTACGGACAGAAGGGCCCGGCGCTTTCGCATTGGCTGTCCTGCAGATGATGGCGAAGAAAAGGCCTTTGTTCCAGCAAACGCAGCAGCCCCTGCAGAGCGCCGCACAAGAGGCTGCACCTGTGCAGCAGTTCGCATCGGAATCCGCCCCTGTGCAGCAGTCTGCGCCAGAGGCTGCTCCCGTGCAGCAGACCGCACCAGATTCTGTGCCCGTGCAGCAGACCGCACCGGAAGCTGTGCCCGTGCAGCAGGCCGCACCCGCGCAAGCACCTGTACAGCAGGCCGCACCTGCGCAAACACCTGTGAAGCAGGCCGTACCCGTGCAGGCGCCTGTACAGCAGGTGCAGCAAGACACGCCGGCGGATGTGCCTGTGCAACAGCCCGTTACGACGCAAGTGCCCATGCAGCAGGCCGCACCCGCGCATACGCCTGTAAAGAAGGCCGTCCCCGTGCAGGCGCCTGTACAGCAGGTGCAGCAAGACACGCCGGCGGATGTGCCTGTGCAGCAGCCCGTGACGACGCAAGTGCCCATGCAGCAGGCCGCACCGGTTACTGTGCCTCCGGCGGCTGTTCCGGCGGTGAGCACTTTCGGTGTTCCGGCAGCGCTGCACTTCTGTACGGTGACAGGCAGTTCATACTTGTTCAAAGTGGTCGCACTGTACCGGTCGCTCGAAGCGTACTCCGGCGATTTCATGCTCTACGTATGCTGCATCGACGGCGACACGCAGAGCGCTCTGGAAAAGCTGCACCTGCCCCGCTGCGTTGCCGTTTCGGTGGATGCGCTGGGCGACGGCGGGTTGGCTGCGCTACGCGGTGAGCGCAGCGCCAGCGAGTTCTGCTGGACGCTCAAGAGCTATTTCCTGCTGTGGCTGCTTGCCGAAAAGGGGCTGCCCGAAGCGGTGTATCTGGACAGCGATGTCGCGTTCTTCTCCAATCCGAAGCAGCTGTACGACGACTGGGGCAACGCCTCCGTGTACCTCTGCCGACAGCGGGATCTGGACTGGGTAGAGCAAAAATACGGTAAGTATCAGGCGGGCGTAATCGGCTTCCGCAACGATGAGCCGGGCATGGCGGCGGTGCGTTGGTGGCGCGACAAATGCCGCGCGTGGTGCTTCGCTGCGCCGGACACCGGCCAGTACGGCGACCAGAAGTATCTTGACGATATCCCCGCGCTGTTCCGTTCCGTGCGCATATCCACCCACCGCGGCATTGACGCGGCACCGTGGAACACGGTGTACAATAACAACTACCCCATTTCCGTGTCGGACGGCGAGATCCGGATAGACGGCGATCCGTTGGTGGCATACCACTTCGCGTGCCTGGATGTGATCGATGAGCAGCACTTCGACCTGTGGAACCTGTCCGGCATCTCGATTGGCCAGACAGTCAGCAACGCCATCTATGTGCCGTATCTGGCGCGGCTGCGCGACAGCGTGGCGGAGGTGCAGGCAAAAACAGGCGGGAAACATTACTCGCGCAAGACGTTCGGTGACGCCAAAACGCCGTATATCTTCTCCGACAAGAACCTGTCCATCAGCCATTGGGATGGTGTTTACGGCTTTTGCACCATCGCCAGCAAGCAATACGCAGCACGTACACTCGCACTATACAGCTCGCTCGAAAAGCACGCTGGTAATTTCCACATTTGGATCTGCTGCATGGATGACACGGCTTATGCGATACTGTCGTCTTTCGGCCTTAAGAACGCCACGCTGATCAAGGTCTCGGATGTGGAGACGGCGGAGGTGAAAGCGACGCGCGGATCCAAAAAGCTGTACGAATACTGCTGGACGATGAAGCCGCTGCTGTGCCAGCATGTGTTTCAGAATTATAACATTTCACGGCTGCTCTACTGTGACGCGGATATGTACTTCTTCGCCAGCCCGCAGGCTGTTTACAACGAATGGCGGCGCTACGAAACGTTCCTGAACCTGCAGCGCGGAACGGCGCAGTTGGAGGCGGTGCATGGTATGTACCAGGCAGGGCTGATCGGTTTCACCAAAGCTGCCGAGTCGCTGCGAATACTGAACTGGTGGGCGCGTCAGTGTTCGGCGTGGTGCTACGACAACCACGACGACCACAGCCGGTGGGGAGACCAGAAATATCTGACACAAATACCCAACCTGTTCACCTCCATAAAGGTGAACAACCGCTACGGGCTGCTGGCTGCGCCTTGGAACATCGTGATGAATAATTCCAAGGACCTGCCAGTGCACACCGACGCGGGCGGCACCGTGTGGATCGGCGACGAAGCACTGACTTGTTTCCACTTCGGCAGCATCAACGTACTGAGTGAAAGTTCATTCGACCTGTGGAAGCATGAGCCGCTTCGTTTTGACCCGGCGATCATCGAGAGTATCTACAAGCCGTACCTTGGCCATCTGCGCGGCATCTACGGTGAGATCAGAACCAAAGGGTTCAATGTTTCCGAGTTGTTTGAGACCGTTGCTGATGCGCAGAATCCCTTCGCGCTGGAGGGATAGGCGATGGTTCGGGCGGACTTGAGAGGCGGGCGTTATCTGGTGACGGGCGGCGGCGGCTTTGTGGGATACCACCTCGTCCGCCGGCTGCTGTCGCTGGGCGCGTACGTCTCCGTTAACGAAAAATCGCCCGCTGTGCCGTGGCGGCTGGCTGAAGTGGCTAGTCAAATTGCGCTGTACGCGGCGGACGTGACGAATGCACAGGCGGTGGCGGACGTGATGGACGCGGTACGCCCCGACGGCGTGTTCCATCTCGCGGCTTACGGCGTTAACGCAGCGGATCAGGACATCCGCGAGGCGCTGCGTGTCAACGTGGCAGGCGTGCTCAGCGTGCTGGACGCAATGAAACGCTGCGGCTGCGGACGTATCGTGGCGATGGGCAGCGGCGCGGAATACGGCGTCCACGAAGGCCCCATTGCTGAGAACACCCCGCTGCGGCCGCAGAGCATATACGGCAGCGCCAAGGCTGCAGCCACCGTGGTGGCGCACCAGTACGCACGGCAGCACGGCACCGGCATCGTCACGCTGCGCCCTTTTGGCATATACGGCGAAGCAGAGCCGCGTCATAAGCTGTTCTGCGAGGTGATACTGACGCTGATGGACGGACGCCCGCTGGAGCTGACCCCCGGCGGGCAATGCCGTGACTACTGCCATGCGGCGGATATCGCGTCGGCGCTCACCGCATGCATGGCGGACGAATCGCGTCGGGACGACGTGTTCAATGCGGGTTCGGGCGAGCTGCGTTCGCTGAAGGAATATGTGGAGCTGATTCGCCGACGCGTGGATTCGCAGAGCGAAGTGTGTTACGGCGCCCTCCCCTACCGCAAGGATGAGGTGTTCGCGCCTGCACCGGATACGCGGCTCATCCGCGAACAGCTGGGCTGGCGTCCCGCCGTCAGCCTCGAGCAGGGGCTGGACGGAACGGTGGAGTGGTTCCGCATACACCATGACAAATACCGCTGATAGCGATAATATGGAATAAAAGCATTTATATGAATTTATCTGTTGGGAGGTTTCAATGACGGCAACTAATCTCGAATTGCTTGCGGGCAAACGCATACTGGTGACCGGCCATACCGGCTTCAAGGGCGCATGGCTCACCATCTGGCTGTGCGCACTGGGGGCTGAAGTGACGGGCTACAGCCTGGAACCCGAGTACCCGAACGGTGTGTTCACGCTATCCGGTGTGCAGCGCAGCATCCGGCACATCACCGCAGACATCCGGGATGCCGAAACGCTCCACGCTGCTTTTCTTGAATCCCAGCCGGACGCGGTGCTGCATCTCGCAGCGCAGCCGCTGGTGCTGCGCGCTTACCGCGACCCGCGGTCTACCTACGACGTAAACGTGATGGGCACTCTGAACGTGCTGGAGGAGATACGGCGCTGTGACAGCTGCCGCGCGGGCGTTATCGTCACCAGCGACAAGAGTTACGAAAACAGGGAGTGGATCTACGGCTACCGCGAGACGGACCGTATCGGCGGCTCGGACATCTATTCATCCAGCAAGGGCTGCTGCGAGCTGCTGGTACACGCATGGCGGCATACGTACCTGCCCGCAGAGGAATACGCCAATCACGGTAAGCTGCTGATCACTGCGCGCGCCGGCAACGTGCTGGGCGGCGGTGACTGGGCGGCGGACCGCATCGTACCCGACTGTGTGCGGGCGCTGACCGCGGGAGAGCCCATCATACTGCGCCGACCGCAGTCGGTGCGCCCCTGGCAGCATGTGCTGGACCCGCTGATGGGATACCTTAGGCTGACGGCACGCGCGCTGGAAAACGACACGTCCGTTTCCGGCGCGTGGAACTTCGGCCCGGACCCGAGCGGGCTCGTCACAGTGGAACAGCTCGTCCAAAAACTGATCACTGCATGGGGCGGCGGCGGATATGCCTGCGACCCGGACGCGAGCTATGTGCCTGAAACAGGCCTGCTGAACCTCGACTCCGGCAAGGCGCACCACTTCCTCGACTGGCGGCCTGTCTGGGGCGTGGACGACACGGTGCAAAAGACAGTGGAATGGTATAAAAACTACGCCAGCTCAAATGTGCTGGCGCTGTGCCTGTCTCAGATAGGCGAATATATGCGCGGCTGAGAGCCGCGGATGATACTAAACAAAGATCTTAGAGGCTCTGCCTCCCAACCAGCACCCCAAATAGCCTTCGTCTTTTTTAGGGTGCCCGAACCATTGCTCAGGGTATTAATCCCTTGAGAATCCCGTCAGGGAGATGCCTTCGGGCATCCCCTAAATTATATATAAATCATATTTGGAAACTCCTACGAAGAAATGAGCCTATTTTAGGCGTTGACGCGCTCGCGCAGCCGCAGTGCGAAATCTGTAAGGCCCTTTTCAAAATTGACACCAAAGCGGACATCGGTGCCCGCTTCGCGCGTGCGCTGTATGCTCTCCACCGTCAGCGAGATCGCCGCCTCCGCTGCGTCCGCGAGGCTCAGCCCGCTCAGTACGCCGGCCAGCAGCGCGCTCGCGAACAGGTCGCCCGTGCCGTGGTAATACCCTTCGATGCGGCGGGACATCAGATATGTGACCGCTCCGTTTTCGTATACGGCAGCGCCCAGCTCATCATCGTCAAAGTACACGCCCGTCAGCACCACGCGCTGCGGCCCGGTAACCGCCAGCCGCTCCAGCAGCGCCTCGATAAATATCATATCATACGGCCCTTCGCAGTATTCGTCACCCACCAACAGCGCCGCTTCCGTCATGTTGGGCACAATGATGTCTGCGTGGGCGCACAGCTTCTTCATGCCGTCCGGGAAGTCGGGCGGGAATATGCTGTACAGCTTGCCGTTGTCCGCCATCACCGGGTCAACCAAAATCAGGTTATCCGCCGTTTTCAAAGCAGCGAACACCTCCGTCATGATGTCGATCTGCTCGAACGAGCCAAGGAAGCCGGTATATATGGCGTCAAATTTCAGATCCAGCGTCTGCCAGTGGCGCACCACGGGCAGTATATCATCTGTCAGGTCACGATAAGTGAAACCGGTGAAGTCGCCGGTGTGTGTGGACAGCACGGCAGTCGGTATCACGCTGGTCTCGATGCCGGCCGCCGACATCACCGGCAGCGCGACAGTCAGCGAGCATTTCCCAAAGCAGGATATGTCATGTATCGCGGCCACTCTCTTTTGCATTGTCTTGTTCCCCCCAAGTGATTGTCTTGTGTCTTTCTGTCCGGTATTTTGTAGAAAACTGCAGCTAATGGCTATTATATCCCGGTAAGGCTCGTTGCACAAGGCCGAACGCTGTCATCACAACTGCCGGCATTTTTGCAAATAGAAATTAAATAGCGCGCCGCAGATTCGCAGGCGCGCCAATGTGCCAAAGCTTTATTCCAGAACGTATGGTGTCTCCTGATATACGTAGTAGTTGAGCCAGTTGGCGAACAGCAGATGCGCATGGCCCCGCCACGAGACCACCGGCGGCTGCGACGGGTCGTCGTTGGGGAAGTAGTGATACGGCGGCTTTATATCCATCCCCTTGGCCACGTCCCTGTCGTACTCGCGCTTTAAAGTCAGCTGATCGTATTCCGGGTGTCCCATCACGAACACCTGCTTGCCGCGCTGTGCCGATACGATATACACGCCGGACTCTTCGGACTCCGACAGAATGTTCAGCCGCTTATCCTTGATGATGTCCTCGTGCCGCACCTCGGTGTGGCGGGAATGCGGGACGTAATACACATCGTCGAAGCCGCGCAGCAGCTTGAGTTTGCCATCGTTGTTCAATGTGTGCGCGAACACGCCGAACTTCTTTTCGGGCAGCGGGTATTTGGGAATGCCGTAATGGTAATAAAGCCCTGCCTGCGCACCCCAGCAGATGTGCAGCGTGGAAAACACGTGGGTATTGCTCCACTCCATGATGTCCTTAAGCTCGTCCCAGTAGTCCACCTCTTCGAAGTCCATCGTCTCCACCGGCGCTCCGGTGATGATCAGTCCGTCGTATTTGTGCTTTTTGATCTCGTCGAACGTCTGGTAGAACGAGTCCAGATGCTCCTGTGCGGTGTTCTTAGACGCGTAGGTCGCCGTCTTCAGAAACGTCAGCTCTACCTGCAGCGGCGTATTGCCGATGAGACGCAGCAGCTGATTCTCTGTGGTGATCTTGTCCGGCATGATGTTGAGTATCACGATTTTGAGCGGTCGAATATCCTGATGCATCGCGCGCTCATCCGGCATCACGAATATATTCTCCCGGCTCAGCACTTCATAAGCTGGTAAACTTTCAGGTATCTTTATCGGCATTGATCTTCTCCTTCCCGCGCGTCAGACGGGCACGTGCGTCGTATCAGTCTGCGTCAGTTGTTCGAGGGATATGTCATCTGTGACCGCCTTGATACGCTGCGATACCACATCCCACACGTTCTCCCGAATGCAACGGCTCAAGGTATATGCATCGTCTGCTTTTATGTCCGGCTCGACGATGGACATATCGCCCTCCAGCGCCGTCAGCACCTCACTTACATGAATGTCCGCTGCCGACCGGGCCAGCAGGTAACCGCCGCCCGCTCCCTTCACGGAACGCACGATGCCATTCTTTTTGAGCATCGAGAATATACTCTCCAGATAGCCGTCTGATATATTCTGCCGCAGGGCGATGTCCGCCAGCGTCACAGGGCTGCCATCCTGATGGATCGCGAGATCCGTCAACGCACGCAGCCCGTAACGCCCGCGTGTCGACAGCTTCATTCCTTCTCGCCCTTCCTGTAATTCTCGATAGCTTGCTTGATGGCTTCTTCGGCCAGCACCGAGCAGTGAACCTTCACGGGCGGCAGGCCGTCCAGTGCCTCCACCACGTCTTCATTCTTCATCGCCAGCGCTTCATCGATGGTCTTGCCCTTGATCAAATCCGTCGCAACGCTGGACGATGCGATGGCCGCGCAGCAGCCGAAGGTCTTAAACGACGCGTCCTTGATGACCTCGTCCTCAATTTTTAAATACATGCGCATGATGTCGCCGCAATGGGTGTTGCCCACCTCACCGACCGCATTATAGTCCTCCAGCACCCCCACATTGTGCGGATTGGAGAAATGCTCCATAACTTTCTCACTGTACATGACACAAAGCTCCTTTCTTTTCATCGTATAGCGGCGACATCTCCTGCAGTATCTTCACGACGCTTTTTAATGCCTCCACTGTATAGTCGATATCTTCTTTTGTGGTCGTTCTCCCCATCGTGACACGGAACGACCCGTGCGCCGTCTCGTGCGGAAGGCCGATGGCCAGCAGCACATGCGACGGCTCCAGCGACACGGACGAGCACGCCGACCCGGTGGACGCCGCCACGCCGCGCATATTCATGTGCATCAGCAGCCCCTCGCCCTCGATGTAATCGAAGGAAAAGTTCGCGTTGTTGGGCAGACGCAGTGTCCGGTGGCCGTTCAGCCGCGAACCCGGCACTTCAGCCAGCACGCGTTCGATCATATGGTCGCGCAGCCCGATCAGCCGCTCGCTTTCCTGCGGCATCTCAGCCACGGCCAACTCCAGCGCTTTGGCCAGCCCCACCGCGCCCGGCACGTTCTCGGTGCCCGCGCGCTTCTTGCGCTCCTGCGACCCGCCGGACACCACGGAACTGATTCGCGTTCCCTTGCGGATATAAAGCGCTCCCACGCCCTTGGGGCCGTAGAACTTGTGGCCGGAGATGGACAGCAGGTGCACATCCTTCCACTTTTCAAGATTAACCTCGATCGCGCCCGCCGCCTGCACCGCGTCCACGTGGAACGCCGCCTTGGAGTTCTCCTTCACGATGCGCCCGATTTCCTCAATTGGCTGTATCGTCCCGATCTCGTTGTTGGCTGCCATGATACTGACCAATATCGTTTCGCCGGAGAGCGCTGCTTTGAGTTGCTCCAGGTTCACCACGCCGTCCGTGTCCACGTCGAGATACGTCACGGAAAAGCCCGCCTTCTCCAGCTCCTCGGCAGTGTGGATCACCGCAGGGTGCTCAATCTTCGTTGTGATGATGTGGCCGGTTTTCCTCGCCTTCGCCACACCGCGCAGCGCCCAATTGTCACTCTCGGTGCCGCCGGACGTGAAGTATATCTCCTCCGGACGGGCATGCATCGACGCCGCCACCGACGCCCGCGCTTCGTCCAGCGCCTTTTTCGCCTTCTGCCCAAAGCTGTGCAGGCTGGACGGGTTGCCGTATATGTCAGTCATGCAGGGAATCATCGCGTCCAGCACTTCCTGCCGGACATACGTGGTTGCCGCATGATCCAGATAAACTTCCCTTTTTTCCATTTTTCAGCGCCTCCTCCGCTAATCATTAATTATCCTATTGTTTTTGTAATGATTTAATGTTAATATACATTCAAGACGATGCTTTGTCAAGAGGCACTCACAACAATTACGAATAAAACTTGCAGACGCGAAACGCATGCGACTATAATGTGGGAAAGGGGAATTATGAAGATATCCAAGAACGGACAATACGCGCTTATGAGCGTGGCCGATCTCGCGCTGTATGACGGCGCTCATCAGAGCATCGCGCAGGTGGCTCAGCGGCAGAACATTGACCCGCGCTATCTCGGGCAGATATTCTTCGCGCTGAAAAACGCCGGCATCATCACGAGCGTGCGCGGCAAGGGCGGCGGCTATCTGCTGGCGCGCCCCGCGGACAGCATCAGCGCGGGCGAAGTGGTGCGCGCTCTGGAAGGTGACCTGATTCCCACGCAGTGCTGCGCCGAAGACGCCGGATCGCTGAACTGTGAATCGTTCGACGCCTGCCTGACGCGATCGCTGTGGCAGGCCATCAGTCACGAGATCAACAGCACGCTGGATAGCATGAGCATAGCAAACATCGTGAAATTATATAAAGAAGGAAGCGGCGGCAATGAGACTGAATGAATGGCTGTCCCATAACAGCGTGGGCGAAGCGCTGGTGAGTGTCAACCGCGAAAGCCTGTGCGAGCACGAGGCGCTGGGCTTTGCCACGCGTACGCAGGTGATCGACATACTGAAAGCACTCCGCTCGCTGATACTGCCGGGCATCTATGAGAAGGAGCCGGTGAACCACGCGCGGCTGGAAAAGGTGATTCGCGACAAGATGAGCAGCACCGCCACCGCGCTCAGCAAGATTATCGAGCAGTTGCTGAAACGGATCTGCGCCGATGAAGAACTCAATGAAACCAGCTGCATGGAGCAGGCGGAGCTGCTGACGATACAGATTTTTGAGGGCCTGCCGGCCATACGCAAAACGCTGGCGACGGATATCCGCGCCGCGTACGAGGGCGACCCTGCCGCGCCGTCGCTGGAGGAGATCATGCTGAGCTATCCGTCGCTGGAAGCCATCAGCATATTCCGCATCGCGCACCTGATCCACACCTGCGGTGTGCCCATCGTGCCGCGCATCATGACGGAGTATGCGCACCGCAACACCGGCATCGACATCCATCCGGGCGCGAATATAGGTGACAGCTTCTTCATCGACCACGGAACCGGCGTCGTCATCGGCGAGACGTGCAGCATCGGCAGCAATGTGAAGTTGTATCAGGGCGTGACGCTGGGCGCAAAGAGCTTTCCGTTGGACGAGAACGGCAACCCCATCAAGGGCATCAAGCGTCATCCAAATATTGAGGACAATGTGGTGATATACGCGGGCGCGACGATACTGGGCGGAGATACGCGCATCGGCCACGATTCGGTGATCGGCGGCAACGTGTGGCTTACGCAGTCGGTGCCGCCGCACTCCACGGTGTTCAACGCGCAGCCGTCGCCGCACATCAAGTCGATGGAGACGTAGAATAAAAATATACTTAAGCTCCTGTAATGCAGGAGCTTTTTTCATGCACCCTAATCTACTTATTTTATAATATATATAGATAACTATTTCTTTATTTCTGGAGGGAGATACCTTGAATATCGCTCTGCAAATCGAAAGAACAATAGCAGGAACTGTCGCCGCGGGCAGTAATGTTATTTTTGATACAGTCATATATACTTCGGGAAATGTCAGTTACAGTCCCGCAACAGGAGTCATTACTTTTTCCGAAGCTGGAAGATATGTGTTTGAATGGTGGGTGGCGACGCAGTCATCACCGTCCCTAATAGGTGCCGTATTTGCTATATCGACATCTCAGGGGGATTTTTTGGAAGGCGCTTCAACGATAAAAACAGGTGAGGTGGTGGGTTTTGGCATTGTTAACGTCACTTCACCTCCTGTAACAGCGTCCTTGGTCAATGCAACTCCCGAGGTCTTTTATTACGGCACCGTTCCGCCTTTGAGAGCAACGCTGGTTGTGATTGAAGATGATATCGGAGAGACTGGTTCCACAGGCGA
>JAEZHF010000061.1 GCA_023416745.1 Bacillota bacterium | reverse complement strand
TCCGCGGAGAGCAGGCCGCCCACCTCAAACGCGCCGGACGAGGAGAAGCTGTCCGCCGAGAGGTCGTTCTTCACGTTGAGCGAGCCCATCACCTTCACCGTCTTGGCGCTGAGGGACTCCGCCGCGTGCGCCGAGCCGGAGACGGTAAGACCGCCTGCCTGCACGTGCTTCTTGAAATCACCGGAGCCGCGCACTTTGAGTTCATCCGTCTTCAAAGCGCCGTGTATGCCCGCCTCGCCGTTGATAATCATCCTGCCGCAGCTCACCGCGCCCATCGCGTCCGCCGAGCCGTTGACGATGAACTCGCCGCAGGACGCGTCTCCGGTGATTTTACCGCGTCCCGATATGCGGATGTTGGTGTATTCGCCGCCGGGGGCTGTGCCATAACCGCTGATGTTCAGCTCTATTTTCTCTGTGCTGGTATCCATATCTATTTCCTCCATGTCATTATAAAAGTTTGAGTTTCAGTTCTTCGGCCGCCGATTTGAGATCGAACCGGCGGATCAGCCGCGTGTCCTTGTCGGTTTGCGCCTCACCGCTGGCAGACAGCGCCACGCAGGCGAACACGCCCAGCTTGCGCGTGAGCAGCACCTGCGCCGGTGCCGCTGAGAAGCGGATGGCCGCGGTGCGCAAGGTATCCAGCATCAGCCGCGCCTCGTCCAGCGACAGCTCGCCCGACACCAGCACCTGACTGAACAGGTAAGCGTGCAGCGCGTCGTCGAAGGACAGGGGCATCCCGTCCCGGCCCTCCTGAAACAGCCGCATCGCGTCCGCCGATACGATGCCGCGGCCGGTGAGCGCATCGGCGTCGGGCGGCGCGGCGGTTCCGGTCTCGGGGGAGAACACGTCGGCCAAGTCGTCCAGCGAGGCATCCTCCTTCATGTTGAGTATGCGCGTCACGCGGGTCAGCATCTGGCTCCGCGGAAAAAACGTCTCCTGTCCGGTGTAGGTGGACTTGCGTATAAACCAGTCCTCGGGGATCAGCCCCTTGCGCTTCCACCGGTAGAGCTGCCCGTACGATATGCCCGTCAGCTCCAGCAGTTCTTTTTTGGAAATGAGTTCTTCGTCCATGTTGTCATCCCTCCCTTGTTACAGGAACAGCGTAACATAACAATGTTACGCTGTCAATAGGTAAATTGAGATTTTGTACCGAATATTCCCCTTTTTTATGTCAGTGGGATTGTAGGTGCGACCTGTGGTCGCCCCGCTCTTTTGCACAACCGGTAACAGCAAAAACAAAAATATTATTAAAAATAGTTCCGAACAAGCTTGCATTTTTGGACAGGCCATGTTATAATGAGTCTACAAAAAACAAAACGAAAGGGGTTGATTCCAGTGGGCTATGCAATTGAAGATTCACAGACGTATCAGATGGAAACGCTGCTGAGGCAGGCGGCGCTCACCGGACAAGGCGATCACGTTGGCAGATGCGCTTAACCCAAGAAATTGAACGGTTACGAACGGTGAGGGAGATGTGAATGGTTCGCAAAGGCGCGCTGACGGCAGCCTGAGTGGACAGTGGACAAAGCGCCGCCAGACCCCGGCAGCGGAAAGCCAAATCCGCTGCGGAAAAAGGAGATACCAAGGAAATCTAGCAAAGACGGTCATTGACAAAGGACAACTGCGAGACGAAAGCATGGCAGGAGGACAGTCCAATGAAAAGTGCACAGCCGCGTTAGCGGCAGTCGTCAAACGAACATACTCGATACCCGTTAAAGGGGAAAGGGAACGATCAAGGAAACCTAGACAATGACAGCCCGGCACGGTCGGGCGATGTTGCAGCAATCGAACTCCGGCTGACGGGGTGCTCCCCCAAGGCCTTTGAGAAACGAAAGCATAGCAGGAGGACAATCCAATGAAAAGGGTAAAGCCGCATAAGCGGTAGGCGCAAAAGGAACATAAGCGATACCCGTTCAGGGGAAAGGGGATAATCAAAGCAGCAATAAGAAAGAGTCTTGATTCGGTCAGGACACAGACTCAAATACATCCCACTTGCGATCCGGGTCCCGAATTGCGGTGCATGATCCCAGGTGTGGAAGAGCGGGAACTCCCGCCATAAAATAAATTATCAACGTAAAGGCGTCTGCGGACGCCTTTATTTATTATTATGATAAACGGCTTCCATCAAAAGCTATTTTCTTAATGGGCAGAATATGGCGGGTTCTCACGGCGTGTGTTATAATAAGTTCGCAATTCTGTCGGGAGGGCCCTATGCAAGGAGCAGGCCATGCAATACGCTGACGACTACTCCGGATGGGCATTCGAGTATGACCTGTTCGGTGAGATCGACAACATCAACGCGGACGAGCGCGGCATGCTGGACGCGCTGCTGAATGAATGCGGCACGTCGTCGGTGCTGGACTGCGCCTGCGGTACGGGACAACACATCGTGATGCTGTCGCAGCTGGGGTACGAGATATCCGGCAGCGACTATTCCGCGGCGATGCTGGATGTCTGCCGGTCGAACCTTGACCGCCTGGACATCAGCGCAGAGCTGAAGCAATGCGACTACCGCGAGCTGGAGCACGCGTGGCCGCAGCGGTTCGATGCAGTACTTTGCATGACGCAATCGCTCAATCACATGCATACGCAGAAGGATCTGCTGGCGGCGCTGACATCAATGCGGGCCCGGCTGCGCCCCGGCGGCCTGTTTGTGGCCACACAGAGCACGGCGCACCGCACGCTGGGCGACGAATACCGCATCAATCTGATTGTCAACAACGCAGACTTCACGCGGCTGCTGCTGCGGGATATCGACGGTCCGTTCCAGACGATACGCGTGGTGGACATTTTCCACAGCGGCGGACGGTCTGAGATGAAGACGCATGAGATACGCATCCGGCTGCTGCTGGACGACGATTACACGGAGCTGCTGGAAGCGGCGGGCTTTTCGGAGATCCGGCTGTACGGCGGTTACGACCGTTCCGTCTATGACCGGGGTTCGTCGTGGAAACTGATCGCGACAGCGCGTGCATAAATACACAGGGGGGGCTGGCATGCCGGACAAGGTGAACGTTTCCAAGTGCGCCGCGGGGTTGGCGCTCAATGAATATTTACAGCTGGGGCGGCTGAACGACCATGTGCTGACCGTAATCCGCACGGAGGAACGCGTTCTGGACTTCCACGTCCATGAGCGCTCGGATGAGATGTTCTTCGTTGCGGAGGGACGGATGCAGGTGGAGTTCGACGACGGACCGGTAACGCTGGAAGCGGGCGAGTTCATCGTCGTGCCCGCGGGCGTGCGGCACAGGCCGGTCTGCCACGGTCCGGTCACCTGCTTGCTGATCGAGAAGGATGGTACGCTGACGAAGGAGAACACCGGCGGCGGAATATAAGAGGGTGGAGCAACCAAACGCGCGCCGTATTATGAAGCGCTGAAAACAAAGCGCAGTGGTGTAAAGCAATCATATCGTATATTTGGGGTGGAGGAACATCAACGATGAGGGAACTGAACTGGTATTGCCCCGCAGTGGACAGGGAGATTGGTGAAAATGTTTGCCGTGAGTATCAATGCGCCGGCAAGCACTGCGGCGGCGATGAGACGCAGCGTGAACTGGAACGGTGGCTGCGCATAACGCGCCGCTACAAGGATATCAGCGCGTTTCAAAAGGTGTGCGCGGGTTGCGCGCATGGGTTGCGGGAGTAATAAGAAGCTTTTTGAGCGGGTGTGTAATTTTTAAATGCGGAGGTTGTTATGGAATTCTTTGATCTGATCGGACAGAGATACAGCGTGCGGGCTTATAAAGCGGACGCGGTCGAAGATGACAAGCTGCGTAAGGTGCTGGAGGCCGGCGTGATCGCACCCACTGCGTGCAACCTGCAGCCGTTCAGGCTGGTGGTGATGCCGGTGGAGAAGCATCTGGATACGCTCAAAAAGATCTGCCGCGCGCCCTTCTTTACACAGGCGCCGCTGGTGATCGGCATATACTCGGACATGGACGCCGCATGGGTGCGCAAGGACGGTAAAAACTTTGCGGATGTGGACGCCGCCATCGTGATGGATCATATGATACTTGCCGCGACGGCGCTGGGCCTGGGCACCTGCTGGATTGGCGCGTTTGACGCGCAGGCCGCTCGCGACGCGGTGAATCTGGGCGCAGGTTTCGAGCCGGTTGCGTTCACGCCGTTGGGGTATCCTGCGTCGTCTTTACCCGTTCGGCAGCGTAAGGAGCTGGATGATATCGTCGTGCGGTTGTGAACACCATGCACTAGATTGTAGACTGCAGAAATAACTTTAGCAGTGATGATGACTGTCACTGATTTTTAGCAGGCGCTTGCGGGCGCCTTTTCTATATCATTCGACAATATCCGCTAATAAAAGCGTTTGTATGTGCGTATCTGCGACATTATAATACAGATAGCGCGCTCGTCGCTCTATTCCATTGCTTTATGCCTCTGCCCGGAGGGAGACAATGAACGTGGTCAAAAAGGTCAGCGTTATAATGGTGGTTGCCATCTGCTTGATGATACTTGTGTTCTGGATACTGAATCCAGACGGAAGCTTTGAACCAAAGTATCTGATGGCTGTTCTTAACACAGTATTCATCGGCGCCGCCAACCTGATGGTGTTCTACTTGGTTGCACGCATGTATCTGAAGACGGGCTACATCAGTGCGGTGCTGATGGCCGCTGCCACACTGATTATGGGACTGGGCGCTATGTTTTCAGGGTGGATGCGCTACATGCCCAACGGTTTGAACATCTTCTCCACAGCATTTAATGTGTCTGCGCTGATCGCTTCAGTGCTCCATTTGTTGGCGGCTTTCGGCGAACACCGGGACAAAACCAGCAGCGCTTTAACAAAATTCGCGCCGGTGAAGCTGGCGGCGCTTATCGCAATCAGCTGCGGATTCACGGTTTTGATAACTGCCGGTGCTGTCTATGGCTTTCTTCCGGCCTTTGTTGAGAACAATACTTACACTTTTCAGCGAAACACCGTGCTGTTTGTCGCCAGTGCGGTGCACCTGTCTGCGGCAATGGCGATGATAAAAAGCTATCAGCGCAACCGGCAGGATCACCTTTTCTGGTATTCGCTGTCCATGCTGATGTTTTCGTTCGGTCTGCTGACCGCCGGCATAAAATCATTTCCGGGCGGTTACGTGGACTGGGCTGGCCGGCTGGCGCAGTACACCAGCGGCATATTCGTATTTTTTTCAGCATATGAGATTCTCAGGAATGCCCGGTGGCATGGCGGCGGTGTGTCCGGTGCGATGTCGCGCTTTTTTTCAGAAGCACCGCCGCTTTATCAGAACGTGCTGGAAGCGTGCAGCTATGCCATCGTTTCCGTTGATCAGGACTTTTGTATACTTTATATGAACAGGGAGGCGGAAACGCTTTTCGCAATCAACAAGGCGCATGTCCTGGGAACGTCATTTATTCCGTTTGTCGGGAATAAGGACAGAGAGCGCCTGCATAAAGACATATCGAATTTTACCGGCAGCGGCAAGCGCGCACTCTCGTATGGTATGACTGAGATTGTGGCTCGGGATAATTCGGGGCGCGATTTTCCTGCCGAGATTTCGGCATCCGTTTATGATGCGGAGCCGGGCTGTGTATGTACATATTTCATTCGCGATATTACGCGCCGTGTTAAAGCCCTGTTATTGGAGATGCAGCAGACCACTGTGCTGCTCGCCATTAACCGTATTTATGACAAAGCAGTGTTTTGCGATACGCCGGAAATGCTGTGCAAGGCCTGTCTTGGTGTGCTGGAAGACGTGACGGGGAGCAAAGGCAGCTTTATGGCAGAACTCCGGGGAAACGGGAAGCTTTATGAAACTGCGTTCAGTCAGGCAACAGAAGCCATGAGCAATTTCGACCCGGTAAAAAGGCAAAAGTTGAAGGAATTTAAGCTGTATGGACTTTATGGTGCTGTTGTAAAGACCGGCAGCACGCTCCTGACGAATGATCCCAAGAGCCATCCGGACTTTTGCGACCTGCCGGATGGCCACATGCCGCTGACTGCGTTTCTCGGCGTGCCGATATTGCACGAAGGCAAGGCGATTGGGCTCATCGCCCTCGCGAACCGTGAAGGCGGCTACCGGGATGAGGACCGGGTAATGCTTGAGACGCTGGCCCCTACAATACTGGAGGTCTGCATGCGCAAAAAGGCGGAAATATCCGCCAGGCAGATTGCCTTTGAACGGACGGTGCAGCTGTTGTCGCAGGAGTTTATCAATACGCCGCTGGAGCATCTGGACACCGCTGTGAACAGGGCCATGGAACAGGTTGCGCAATATTGCAATGCAGACAGGTCTTCCATATACATTTACGACTGGAATGCGAAGGTGCTGCGGCGGTTGTATGGGTGGGACAGCGTGAAACACAGGACTGTCGGTGAAAAAAGCAGTATTATTGCGTTTGCGGATATTCCTGAAATCATAGAGCACCATCTGAAGGGAGAAGCCCATTTCGTCAACAGTATCAACGATGTTCCCGGCCACAGCGCTTATCACCGGACAATGCTGACCCGGCGCTCGCATGCCACAGCTAACTTTCCGCTGGCTTCAAACGGGAAAGTGATGGGCCTGGTGAGTCTCAGTACGGAGAAAAAACCGATGGCGTGGACAAAGGACGGCATCGTGGCAATTGAGATATTCTGCCAGATGATCGTCAGCGTACTGATGCGCAAAGAGCGGGATCAGG
Organism: Bacillota bacterium; assembly: GCA_023416745.1. GTDB lineage: Bacteria > Bacillota > Clostridia > Christensenellales > SZUA-584 > SZUA-584. The sequence goes on along the minus strand of JAEZHF010000061.1, from coordinate 16,759 downwards.
CTATTCGGGCAGCGCTTGAGAGAGAAAAGAGGCATATTGACTTCGAGCGGACTATGCTGGTGCTGGCACAGAGTTTTATCAATACGCCAATTAGAAAATACAAGGATGCGATTATCAATGCGATGGGTATAATAGGTGGCAAGACGAACGCTGACCGCGTCACAATATGCCGCTTTGACTGGGAGGCGGGCGTGGCCCGGCATATGTATGAATGGGACCGTCTGCCCGAATTTTATGAAGGTGAAAGATTAGCGGCTGTACCGATGGACAAGCTAGCTGCTGTGATTGCGAAACTTGAAAATGGACAGGCGTATACCCACCGAATATTACATCCGCAGCATACAGAAATCTCATCTGATGAAATCACTGACATATTGGGCTGTGTGTCCTGTATCATTTTTCCGCTGTACAGAAACGGAAGCCTGTATGGATCGGTGGGGTTGTCGGCATTAACTGATAAACCTGAGTTTGAGTTGGACGAACCGCTGGTGCAGATATTCTCGGAAATGACATCTAACATGCTGGAGAGAATAGATGCCATGCTTGCGCTTCAGGAAGCCAACGAAGCCAACAGAATGATACTGGATTCCACATATGACGGCGTGGCCATGATCGCACGCGACAGTACGGTGTTGAGCGCTGGCCGCATATTTGCCGCACAGTTCGGCAAAACGCCGGAAGAAATGGTGGGCACACGTATGCGGGACTATACGCCGTTAACACAATATGGGGGCTTTGCGAGCAGGCGGGTACAAATGACCGGACGCGTATTCGATTCCGGCGTGGCGGAAACTTATGAGGACTGCCGGGAAGGCATTTGGCTGGACACGCGTATATGCCCGGTATTCAAGAACGGGCAGGTGGTTGCTGTCACGCTGTTCTGCACCGACATTACGGACAGAAAAAAGGCTGCGGAAGAGCTGGCGCGTATTGCGGAGCTGGAGAAGCAAGCCGAAATCATGAAGCAAAAGGAAGCGGATTACCTGGAGATGCTGGACGGCGCCTCCGACGGGTCATGGATTTACGATGTCATTAAAGGAACGATACATTATTCTGAGCAGTGGGTAAAACTGATCGGCATTGAGGGCGTGCCGCCAGAGAAACGCATGGCACATATCTATGAGAACTTGCTGCATCCGGAAGACAAGGAGATGGTGATAACAGCGCAAAAAATGGCGTTTGATAAAAGGCTCCCAAAACATAAACTGGAGTATCGCATTAAGACCGCGGGTGGGCAATATATATGGGTGCTGGGACAATGCAAGATATTGTATAACTCGGAGGGAATGCCGCTTAAAGTATACGGCACCTCGATGGATATAACGGACAGGAAGCAGACGGAAAGAGCGCTCGGCGAAAACGAATTGTTGCTGAGAACATTTATGGACAGCGCTTCGGATTTTATGTTCATTAAGGACAGGGACGGCCGGGTCGTGATGGTTAACGCAGCGTACGGACGTATCTTCGGCGTGGATATCAAAGATGTAATCGGTAAAAATGACTATGAATTATACGGCGATCCCGAGCTGGCACGCGAGGTAGTTGAAAACGACCGGTTGGTGATGGAGACCGGCCGCATGCTCATCTGCCAGGAATCGGTGATAACCAAAAACGGCTACAGAACGTTCTCGCTGGCCAAGGTGCCCTGGCGGGATACCCATGGCAACTTACTGGGGGTGCTGGGGACGGCGCACGACGTGACAGATCTTAAAAATGCGCGCGACGAACTGCAGGAGTTGGTGAGGTCGCTCAGGCGAAGCAATGAATGTATCGAGCTGCTGTATGAGACCACGGAGCGGATACTGCGCAGCGCCGCTCCGCGCGAAGATATCGAAGAGCTTTGTACCAAGGTAATGCATTTCCTGAGCTGCGACGTTTTTTTTAATTACCTGCTAGAAGAGGATGCGTACATGATGCAGCTGAACGCCTGCGGCGGCGTGACAGACGAACAGCGGCAGCAGTTGGAGCATCTGCCGCTGGGGATGGCGGTATGCGGCTGCGTCGCAAAAGCTGCCGTTCGAATAGTTGCCGAGAATATCCAGACGGAGGATCTGGACGGAACGAAGTTTTTTAAAGACATCGATATACGCGCTTATGCCTGTCACCCGTTGATGGCAAATGGCATGCCCATCGGCACGCTGGGATTCGGCACGAGAAGCAAGGACTGCTTCAGCGATGAGGAGCTGGCGCTGATGAAGACGGTGGCAGACAGCATTGCGGTGGCCGTTAAGCGGGTTCAGTCTGAAGAAGCGCTGCAGGAGAACGAGATGTTGCTCCGCGCGATCATCAACGGCGCGAACGACCCCGTTTTTCTCAAGGACCGGCAATGCCGCATGCTGATGGCCAACGAAGCGACGGCGGCGGCCTCAGGAGACTCCCTTAATGAGATACTGGGGAAAACAGTGATGGAATACCACAAAGACACCGAGTGCGCCAGAGTTATCGTGGAAAATGATAGAAGGGTGATGGACAACAACCGGGCTGAAGTGATTGAAGAGCGGGTTTCCACAGGCATAGAGACGAGGACCTTCCTTGCCAGCAAAACGCCCTGGCAGGATGCGCAGGGCAACGTGATCGGGCTGATCGGCGTTGCGCGGGATATTACGGACAGAATTCAGATGGAGAAGGAGCTGCGGCAAACGGCCGATGAGTTGGCGGAAAAGAACGCCCTCGTGACGGATTTCTTTATTAACATTTCGCACGAGTTCAAAACGCCCATTTCCGTGCTTCAGCTGGCGATAGAGATATTGGGCGAACACCAAAAGCGGAACAGTATGGATAAGGAGCTGCTGGAAAGGAATCTGGGCATCATGCTGCAGAACACATGCCGGCTATCCAAGCTGGTGGGGAATCTGCTCGATATCACCAAGATTGACGCGGGATTTTTGCAGCCCATGTGTGCTTATGCCGATATCGTAAAGCTGCTCAAAAACCTGGTAGAGTCGGTGAAACCTTACGCTATTAAGCGCGGACTGCACATGGTGTTTCTCAGCAGTATACGAAGCAGGGTGATATTGACCGACGTTGAGTTTGTGGAGCGCATTGTGATCAATCTTCTGTCCAACGCCATTAAGCATACGCCAAATGGGGGCGTTGTAAATGTGGCGCTTGAGGACCGCGGGGATGTGATGCTGATATCCGTGCGGGACAACGGGGAGGGGATACCGCATGATAAAGAGCATATCATATTTGACCGATACCGTCAGGTAAACAACACGCTGGCGCGATCCAGCGAGGGCTGCGGTATCGGACTGTCGCTGTGCAAGTCGCTGGCGGAGCTGCTGGGCGGGCGCATCTGGGTGGAAAGCGTACCCGGCCGCGGCAGTGATTTTTATGTGGAGCTGCCAGTCAAGCAAACGAAGGACACAGTAAATAGCCTCGGTGTGCAGCCGGCCAACCTGCAGAGCCGAATCATGACTGAGTTTTCGGATATCAGCTTTTAAAGAGAGCTTGAGCGGTCTGTTCGGGCACTGACGGCCGCGCCGATGGCAGCAACAAGTTTTTCGCAGTCCACAGGCTTTGTATAAAAACCAGCGGCGCCCAGCTTGAGCGCATGCCTGATGATGGCGTCTGTTCCCAAAGCCGAGACGATGAAAACGATGGGGCGGGTTTCGGATTCGCTGAGCTTTTTCAGCAGTTCGAGGCCGTCCATACCGGGCATTACGATATCCAGCAACAACACGTCCACCGAAGAGCTGTCCAGCAGATGAAACGTGTGGGGGCCGTTATGGGCAATGCCGACAACCTTAATGCCTGGATAAAACTCCAGACGTTCCTTGAAGAGCACGGCGAATTCCATACAATTGTCAGTAATCAATACGCGTATCGGGTCCATGGATGCACCTGCTTTTAGATATTAAGTTCATGCTAAGTTTATCAAAAAAAAGCGGCTTAATCAATATATGTTTCCAAGTTGTAACAAAAAACAAGAACATATAATAATGGTTGTGTGATTCTGCACCTGTGATTTTGATAATTAACTATCATGTTCTGACGTTTTACGCGAAACAGAGAGCTTCTCAAAGCATAGACTGAAATTTGGAGATAACAAAGTACCAAGACAATATATATATGATATCTGATAAAAAAAGAATACACAAGTTCGGAAATTATGATATAATTCAATTCGTACAATGACGGCAGACATGGTGAAACCACAGTACGCCATGCGCCTTTTTATTTTGAGTTAACAATGGGGGCTATTTTCAGATATGGGACTTTTTGATCAAGACGGCATTGGCATAGATCTGGGCACGTCAAACGTGCGTATATTCGTTAAGGGAAAGGGCATCGTGCTCATTGAGCCGTCTGTGGTGGCGGTCAACAAAAACTCAGGAGAGATACTCGCTATCGGTGAGGAAGCCAATGCGATGATGGGACGCGCGCCCGGCAATATCGCCGTGGTGCGGCCATTGCGGGACGGTGTGATTTCCAGTTATCATGATACTGAGCGCATGCTTCGTTATTTTCTGCGCAAAGTGATCGGCCGGCGGCTGTTCGTGAAGCCGAGTGTCGTGATCTGTGTGCCATCCGGCGTGACGGACGTCGAACGGCGTGCGCTGATTGAGGTAGCGGAGGAGGCAGGGGCCCGACGCGCCAGCCTTATCGAGGAACCCATCGCTGCGGCCATCGGGGCCGGAATTGATATCAGCGCGCCGTACGGAAGCATGATTATCGATATCGGCGGCGGCACTACTGACGTTGCGGTGATATCTTTAGGGGGCATGGTCATCCACGAATCACTCAAGGTGGCGGGGGACAAGCTGGACGATGCGGTGGTGCGATACATGAAGAAAAAGCACAATTTGCTCATCGGCGAGAAGACCGCAGAGGAGATAAAGATTAACGTCGGCTGTGCGTATCCGCGCGAGGAGCCGGTACATATGGAAGTGACAGGTCGCAACCTGATCTCCGGTCTGCCCAAAACAATGGTGCTCAGTTCCAACGACACGATAGAAGCCTTTGAAGAACCGCTGGCCGCGATGCTGGAAACGGTGCACAACGTGCTGGAGCGTACGCCGCCTGAGTTGTCGTCCGACATCAACGAAAACGGCATCTGCATGACGGGCGGCGGTTCGCTGATGTACGGACTGGACCGGCTGATCAGCATGAAGACGGGTCTGCCGTGTTACGTGGCGGAAGATGCAACATCCTGCGTCGCCATCGGGACGGGACAGGCGGTGGACAGCGCGGCATTGGTGTCCGACAGCACCGTTCAGTATTATCAGCCCGAGGAGTATTAAAATCACTGAGAAATTGATCATTCCGCTTATTTTTAGCATGCGGAATATTCATTTGGTATATGACAATTGAGTGTGTTATACTACATATATAACCACATAACGATCATTTTTGCATATGGGGCGTTTCATCAAGTGCGGTCTGAGAGTAATATACGCGCTGCAGAGAATGGACAGGGGGAAACATGAAAGAGAAAAAGTACGTAGAATTTCTGGAAACGCTGGATTTTCCCAAGGAGCGGCAAAGATATATCAAGAACGTGAAGTACCGCGTGGTGGACGAAACGGTGGACACGTATATTATCTCTAAGCGCCGTAACATCGAGCTGAGCAAGTCTAAAGAAGGCGTTCAGTTCATTACGGGTAGAATCTGAAGCAGGGAACAGCATCATATAATTTTAAAAATTGAGTGAACGGCACAGCGGAAAACCTGTGCCTTTTCTTTATGTTGACATTTGCAGACTACCGTGATAGTTTAATTATATACTATTGAAGTAGTCCGGAGGAAGCGTATGAAAACATCTCTGTTTGACGGCGAACTGAAGCTGATGGAGCTGCTGTGGGAACGAGAGCCGGTGAGCGCCAAGGAACTGTCACTGGTGGCTGCTGCACGCATCGGCTGGAACAAGAACACCACATACACGGTGATCAAGAAGCTGATCGAAAAAGGCGTGATACGCCGGGAGGAGCCGGGTTTCATCTGCCATGCCGAGGTGCGCCGCCAGGATGTGGCGCGAGCCGAGACGGATTCGCTGATTGGTCGCTTCTTCGGCGGCTCAAAGAAGGCGCTTTTCTCCGCACTGCTGGAGGACGAGGCGCTGTCGCCGCAGGAGCTGGCGGAGCTCAAAAAGCTCATCAACGAAAAGCAGACATGAAGACGGACCTGTTCTACTGGCTGCTGAACGCCGGCATATTCGGCTCCGTCATCGGTGCTTTGGTACTGGCGCTGCGCCGCATCCGGCGCTTGCCGCGGCGGGCGGTGTATGCTTTGTGGGTGCTGCCGCTGCTGCGACTGTGGCTGCCGTTTGGCATCTCCAGCCAGTTCAGCCTGCTGACGCTCATCTCGCGCTACGCCACCAAAACGGTTACGGTATACCAGTCCGTCTCGCTGCCCGACATCACGCTGTCCAACATGATGCAGGCGGCGGATTCCTATTTTCCCGTCACATACAAAACCAACCTGCTGGAACAGGTTTTCACCGTGGCGGCACTGGTCTGGCTGGTGGGGTTCAGCGCGCTGGTGCTGACGGGCGTGCTGCTGTATGCGTTCACCAGTGCGGAGATGCGCAAAGCCCGTCACCTGAGCGGTAACGTATATGTGTCCGCCAGCGTGACCGCGCCCGCACTGTACGGCATATTGAAGCCGCGCATCGTGATACCCGCGTACATGGAAACGGCCAACATCGATTATGTGCTGCTGCACGAGAACGCTCACGCGCGGCGCAAGGATAACCTGTGGCGCTGCGTCGCGCTGCTGACGGCGGCGCTGCACTGGTACAACCCGCTTGTCTGGCTGTTCCTCAAGCGGTACATGGAGGACGTGGAGCTGGCCTGCGACGAAGGCGTGGGTGCCAAGCTGCCGCCGCTCGAACGCAAGGCCTATGCGCTGGCGCTGGTGGACGCCGCCGCACAGCGCAGTGCCTTTGTTTCCGCATTCGGGGGTGCGAAGATTCGCGTGCGCGTCGAGAAGATACTGTCCTACCGATCGCTGTCCGTCGGGGCTGCCGCTGCGCTGGCCGCGCTGCTCATCGTCGTCGCTGTCACCCTGCTGACCAACGCTTATCCTTGATACCAAAGGACAAAAGAATGAAAAAGCAGACTGTGAGCTATTTGCTTTCGCTCGCGATATTGTTTGTGTTATCTGTTTACCCCATTTAGCCGTCACCGGAGCCATACTCCCATGACGACAACGGAATGATCTTGGCGGGGGAGGGGCTGCCTGCCTGCGATGGAGTGAGTATGCAGCAGCAACAGGAATCTGCGAACATTGGAATGCCTCAACAAAAAAGGAGCCGTTCGTGGCTCCTTCTGCGTACTCGTTATGCTTGTCAGCCTATCAGCACCTGTTCTTCCGCCAGCTTGATGCGGAAGCGCCGCTCGATGTCCGCGATGAGGGAAACCTCCGTCGGGGAAACCAGCGTGCAGGCACGGCCCGCGCAGCCCGCGCGTCCTGTCCGCCCGATGCGGTGCACATAATACTCCATCTTATCGGGAACGTCGTAGTTGATGACGAGGTCGATGTCCCGCACGTCGATGCCGCGCGCCGCCACGTCGGTGGCCACCAGCACCGTGCTCTTGCCCTTGCGGAACTTGTCCATGATGCGGTCGCGCTGGTTCTGGTTCAGGTCTCCGTGCAGGCAGGAGACGGGCATGCCCTGGTCGGACAGCTGCTTTTGCAGCGACTTCACGCGGCGTTTGGTGTTGCAGAACACCAGCGCCAGCCGCGGCTTGGAATCGCCGATCAGGTGTTTGACCGCGCGCGGCTTCTGCCGTTCTCCCGCAGTCAGGAACGAATGCTGAACCGTTTGGATGGGCGTGTTGCTCGGGCTCACCTCAATGCGGACCGGATCGGTCTGGAACTGCCGCGTGACACCCAGCACCGCCTGGTTCATGGTGGCGGAGAACAACAGCGTCTGCCGTTCCTTGGGCAGCTGCGAGTATATCCACTTGATGTCCGGCAGGAAGCCGAAGTTGAGCATTTCGTCCGCCTCGTCCAACACCGCTGTACGGATGTCGCCCAGCCTCAGTATGCCGCGGCCCATCAGGTCCTTCACGCGGCCCGGTGTGCCCACGACAATTTGCGCGCCCGTTTGTATCGCGCGTATCTGCGTGTTCACCGATTGCCCGCCGTAAACGCTGACGACGCGCACCTTGGTGTGCTTGGACAGCTCGCGGAACACGTCCGTGATCTGCAGCGCGAGCTCACGCGTGGGGCACAGCACCAGTGCCTGTGTTTTGCGATTGTTCGGCTCGTCCGTTTCGATAAGCGGCACAGCGAAGGCCGCCGTTTTGCCGGTACCCGTCTGCGCGAGGCCGATGATGTCCCAGTCGTTCAGTATCAGCTCGAGAGTTTTCTCCTGAATGGGCGTGGGCGTGTCAAAGCCCGCGTCCTTCAGCGTTGCTTTCATTTTTTCCGACAATAGTTCGTAATACTTCAAATTCTCCTTCTTTCTTTTCCGTTGCTCACAAAAAAACAAAGACCTCGCTGAATATACATAGCAAAGTCTTACGATTCGTTTATGTACAACAAGCCAATAATGTTTATAGCAGGAGCCCTGTTGCCCCTATGCCAATCGCGCGGGTCTCAATACCCGTGCCGCTTGTACTATAAACACGACTTGTATAAGTGCGATCCCTCAAGGAATGCTTTGCGAAACATTCGCAAACGATGATTATAATACGAAAACTAGTATACACGATGTTGGATGATTTGTCAAAGGCAGGCGGAATTTTAGAATGGAAGCTATGCAAAATATGGTTATCTGAGTATAATACTAATAACAACTCTTTGAGGATATCGATAAAATGAGTATAAAAAAGATCAGATCAATAAGAGTATTGTCAGTGTTGCTTCTGATAGTTTTGTGCACAATGCTTACGGGATGCCCACCATACATGCCTAAAAAAGCAGAATTGGTCAGCGGAGATTTTTTTAGGGAGCAAATAATTGGGTATTTTGAAGCATATAGCGTTCATTTTTCCGATATGGATACCCCGAATGTTACTTTGGGCTATATAAACAACGATCAATCAGAGAATAGGATAAGCTTCTTACTGGATGGATATGACCCTGTGAAAAAGTTTGGCTTTAAATTCATTTCGCTTGAGGATATGAAAGCATGGGAGAATGATGAAAATGCACCAAAGCCTGTTGATGCGCCTGCCATCCGTGACGCTGCGCTGGAATATGAATTTCCCATCATGTTCATTTGGATACCTGAAGGGTTGGGGGAAGAAGATTACGATTCCAATCGGTTTTATGATGAAATAAATGATATACTAAAGACACAAACGATGCGCATACACTTAAAAACCTGGTTATACGATGGAAAAGAATATAAAAAGGACTTTGAAAATCACTGCACTCAGTATTATGGTATCAGTTTTTTACATGATTATTTGCCAACAGTTGATATTACCTATTACGAAAATAAAAAAGCCGTGTTTCAACTTGATGGGTACGACCCCGTAAAGCAAATCGGGTATAAATTCGTCACTGCCAAAGAAGAACAAGATTGGAATGAGCGAAGAAAAAACGGTGACGAAGAAGTCCCTGATTTAGCCGACAGTGAACAAATCGCTCAATCAGCTCTTTATTATGATTTTCCTGTGTTATTTAACTATTCGCCTGCATACTGGACAGATAAGATCGGGGTAGTATTCAGTCCAAGTTTTTCAGCATTGGAGATGGATGAGCATATAGAAAAGTGGCTTAAGGAGCACTAATGCTTTCCTGAATAGAAGACCGCCTTAGTACATATCACTCCAGCATCTCATCAATATACCGTATCAGCGCCTTTGTCATCTCATCGTCAGGAAAGCCCGCGTGCCACTTAAGACCCGCCCGCGCCGCGTCCGCTTTGGCCTTGATGATCAGCTCCGGGCGATACTCGAAATGCAGGTAATCAAAATGCGCCCATTTGCCGCCCCAGATGAAGCCGTGCGCCTCCATCGTGCGCACCAGCTCGGGCGGGTAGCTGGCAAGGCGCTTTTGCGCCTGCTCGCGCGAAGCCCAGCGCCAGTAATCGCCGGGGCCGCTGGCGAGGTCAATCGCAATACCGAAAGCGTGGGGGCTCAAAGTATTGGTGCCCGCGATCACACGGTAGTTGTACGTGCCATTCATGGGATACACGAAGCCGCCGACGTTCGGGCGCGCTTGCATCAGCCCGGCGATGTCGCCAAACGCCGATTCCAATGCGGCCGCCGCTCCACCGCGCTGGTTGAACCGGCCACAGGGGGAGACGCTGCGCAAGCTTTTCTCCACCTCGTTTTGGCTGCTGCCGTACAGTGCACGCAGCAGCGCATAGCAACGCACACGACCGGGGTCGCTGCTGCCCTCGGGAACTGCGGAAAGCATATCCGGCGGGTATGGCAATGCCATCGAATCTTCAATGTCCGCGTTCCACAGCTGCTCATCGAAGCTCTTGTCCCGCCCGTCGTCGTACACAATTTTCCCGCCCGACGCTGTAACAATACAGATCAGGCTGTCGTCTGATATTTGCACGCCCGTTATTTCATCCGGGTAAGCCAGCATCAGCGCAAGCAGGTCCCGTTTTATTTCGGTATCGGCGGACGATGTGCTCTGCACCGAAAACACCGCCGCGCCTGCCTCGCCGGTGACGTGGGACACGACGACGAGCAGTGTCAGCAGGCTCAGCAGTGGAATCGTCTTTAGACCTTTCATGAGCTGCGCCTCCTATGGGGTGTATTTCAGCGGAGCGAATCCCGTTTACTGATCCACGTGTACGCCACGCCGCCAAAGAACAGCATACCGCCGTAGCCTACCGCGGGGTACAGATAACGCACCATGTTGGAGAACCCCAGCTGCGCGACGGCCAGCGCCAGACCGCACGTGACGGTGATCACGAGCCATCGAGGCGCTTTGACGTTGAGGCGCTGCGTGAACGCAAACAGGTTGCCCACCGCGGTGCTGTATACCTCAGAGAGCAGCACGAGCGCAAACGCGACGCGCATCACGTCGGATATCTGCTGCGCGATGGCGGCCATCGGCACCTCCAGAATGCCAACCTCAGCGATGTTGGTGAGCAGGCAGAAATAAATTGTGAGCATGCCGAAGGTAAGACCGCCCGCACCCAGCAGCGCGCCCCCCAGCAGGCGGCGTTTGTCCGGCGTGGCTGCGCCCATGGGAGCCAGAATGCCCACGGATATGACGATGTTGTACGATGCGTAGTTGACAGCTGACAGCAGCCAATGCGGTGTGGAACCGGGCAGCGCGGCGGCAGCTTCAATTTCGTCTTGCGTTACCGGGTTTTGCAGCAGGTTCCGGACAAATATGTACAGTAGCGCGACAATGAGAAACGGCACAACGTAGCTGATGGCGGTGACGACACCGCGCGTGCCGGTGAGCACCGTGATGAGAGAAACAGCCAACATGAACAGAACGCCCCATATTGCAGGCAGTGAGAACTGTTCCTTAAAAACCGCACCCGATCCCGCCAGCATCGTGCAAAGCCCGCCAAACAGAAACAGCGTTATGATCATATCGATGGCGGTACCTAAAAGTGCACCGTTGGTGTGGCGCACCACCGGCATGTGCGACCGGGCTTTGAGGCTCCGGCCCAGCAGCAGCGCCGTGTATCCGACGAAGAAAAACAACGCCGCCGACACCAATATGCCCCAAATGCCGAAAAGCCCATAGGCTGTGAAAAAGCGCAGCACCTCCTGCCCTGAGGCAAAGCCCGCGCCCACCACCGTGCCTATGTATGCCGCCGCTATTTTAAGCGTGCCGAAAGGTTTCGTGCTGCCGTCCATACCATCCCCGCAGAAAATCATTTACAATTATTTATGAAAAAAAGAGGCCGGATATTAGTATCAAGCGCCGCACTGCTCACCAAACGGTAATATTTCGGTCTCATTCGGGAGAAACTATATTATCATATGTCAAAAAGGAGGATATTCTATGACAGGAAAGAAGATGGACCATCCGAATCAGGGCATTAATTGTTCTGTAAACACCTGCTATTATTACATGAACGGCGATTTTTGTTCCGCTGAAAAAATCCATGTGGAACCGAAAAACGCTGCCAGCGCCGAACAGACGGATTGCGCTACGTTCCAAAAGAAATAGCTGAGAAGCAACAAAGCTGTCGGAGAATTCCGGCAGTTTTTTGTTATGATGATATCAAAGGAGGGTTCATATGCAAAAGGAACAACTGATGAGTCTGTTTAGCAAGCTGGACCGGTCGCTGTTCATTGACGGCGCATACAAAGAGCTCGCCGCACTGGACCGCCCGCTGCCCATTGGCCTGGGGCAGACGATATCACAGCCCAGCCTGGTGTTTCAGATGACTGCGCTGCTTGAACCATACAAAGACGGCTGCGTATTGGAGATCGGCACCGGTTCGGGTTATCAGACCGCACTGCTGGCGATGGCGGCGGGGGAGGTGTATACGGTGGAACGCATCGCTGAATTGTCAGTGAAAGCGCGCGGCAGGCTGGGCGCACTGGGTCTGACCAACGTGCATTACCGTGTGGGTGACGGCAGCGACGGCTGGATAGAGTTTGCCCCGTTTGACCGCGTGATCGTGACAGCGGCGGCGGCGGCCATGCCCGAACCGCTGATCGGACAACTGAAACCGGGCGGGATCGCCGTTGCGCCCGTGGGACCCAAAGGCTTCCAGCAGCTGCTGCGCATTACAAAGGATGCTGACGGGCAGCTTCATACGGAATCCGTGGGCACGGTGACGTTCGTGGAGTTGGTGGGTCGTTACGGCTGGGCCAAGTCATAACAGATAGAGGTTTGATACGTACCTGACATGGGTATATATGTGACAGAATTAATCCTGTGAGGTGTCGATGGACCGGAAGTTAAAAATCAGCGCGAACATACTGATCTGCGTGATTATACTGGTGGGCTTTGTGGCGGTGGCCGTCACCAGTTACAACACGTACAGCAACATCATCAACGACGACATCGTCAACATTTCCAAACTAACGTCCACCAATATCTATTCGGATATTCGCAACGAGCTGACCAAGCCGATATTCGTGTCACTAACGATGGCAAATGACAGCTTTTTGAAGAAGTGGCTTAAAAACGAGGAGACGGGTGATGCTGTGGTGCATCAGGCGGAGCTGCAGCAGTATCTGCTGGGGCTCAAACAGAAATACGACTATGACTCGGTATTTCTCGTATCTGATGCGACGAAAAATTATTACCACTACAACGGAATCAACAAGGTGGTCAGCGAAAGCGACGCTCACGACGTGTGGTATTATAATTTTCTTGACAGCAGCTTAGCCTATGACCTGGATGTGGATACTGATGAAGCCAATCACAACCGGCTCTCCGTTTTTGTCAACTGCCGTATCACGGACGAGGATGGCAGACTTCTGGGCGTAACGGGTGTGGGGCTGGAGCTGGATCAGGTACAGAAACTGCTCAAGTCGTTTGAAGAGGAATACAACCTGGAAGCGATGCTGTTCAGCGAGGATGGCGCGGTACAGATTGACACGCGTGCTGACCGTATCGACGGCCGAAACGTGTTCGGTAATGTCATACTCGAGGACAGCCGTCAGCGCATCACTGACAACAAGAGTACGCTGGAGGTGCTTCCATATCAGGAGGAACCGTTCGACGGTTATTATATCACCCGGTACGTGGAGGAGCTCAACTGGTACCTGCTGGTGAAAAAGGATACGTCGGTGTTGGAACAGTCGATGTACGCCCAGACATTGAGGGACGTATTCATCTACATGCTGGTGGCCGCGTGCGTGCTGATCATCGCCAACCGCATCATCAAGAAAAACGACAGGCTGATGATGAACATGACCAAGACGGACCTTTTGACCGGACTGCCCAACCGCCGCGGCTTCAATGAAAGCCTGAAAGCCGCGATTGATGAAGCGCCGGAGCGGGGGGCGTTTTATGTGTTTGTGTTTGATATTGACAATTTCAAATCAGTGAACGACACGCACGGCCATCTGATCGGCGACAGCGTGCTGCGCGTGATCGGGCAGCTGGCCACCGATGTCTTTAACAAAAACGGAAAGGTATGCCGCTGGGGCGGAGACGAGTTCGCGGGGTATTGTTTCGGCGAGAAGCAGGAGGTTGTTGCGGCGGTGGAGCGTTTCTATCAAAGCGTCCGGGATGAGCCCTCCTTTGAGATGTATGATACCACGGTGAGCATGGGCGTCACGCGATCGCACAAGATTGACACTGCACATACTCTGATATACCGCGCAGACCAGGCGCTCTATGAAGCCAAGGGCAGCGGAAAAAACTGCTGGCGCATCATCGAGGGGCCCCAGCGGGCTCCGAAAGAGGATTAAGCTTACAGCCGCCTTCGCTTGAGGGCGGCTCTTTAAATTCTGCTGGTTTTGCCTCGTGGAAGATAAGAGCATATGTTTACAAATATTTTATGAAAATGCTATAATGAAGCACGAAAGCAACGGTTTTCGAAGCAGGCTGAACCAACCCGCAGATCACAAACGCGGGAGGAATAAGCTTGGCTGCATATCCAAGTTGAAGAAGAATAAAACGCCAGGCAGGTAAGTATGTCAGACAGGGTAAGAGCCTTTTTTGCCGCGTTTAAAGCAAGATACTCGGGGCAGGTTTGTACGCGTGCGCGGACGCTGTTGGTGATCCAGTTTGCGTTGATCGTATTGCTGTGCGCCACGATAGCTCTCGTTTGCTGTGTGGATATCGGCGAACGGCTGATGTTCTATCTGTGGCTCACCGCAGGGCTGGCACTGCCGCTTGGGCTGTCGATGGTGTTCAACATCAAAGGCCGTTATAAGACCGCCGCCTGGCTGACGATTATAACTACTGTGGTGGGGCCGTGGCTGTGCATACTGGTGGACGACACCATCGTCCATGGCGACTTTGTACCGCTGGTGTATGTGGCGCTGTCTATACAGCTATGCGCTATATTGCTCACCGAGCGGGTGACGTTATTGATTGCGCTGCTGCAGTTTGGCGGACTGGCAGCGCTGATGCTGTTAACTCCCGGACTGCAGCGAATTAACTGGCCCAGCCTGATGGCGTTTATCGTGTTTGTGGGTGCTCTGGGTATTCTGACGAGCATCATGAACCGGCGGCAGGTGGAGCAGATCGAAAAGGACCGCAGCTTGCTGCGGCAGAGTGAAGCGCGGATGCAGGAGCTGGCTGTCAGGGACTCTCTTACGGGACTGTTCAATCGCCGGTATATGGAGGAAACGCTGGACCGGGAGATCAGCCGTGCGCAGCGGGAGCGGCGCAGTCTCGGCGTGATCATGACGGATGTGGACGGCTTCAAGCACATCAACGACGTATATGGCCATGCTCTGGGAGATGCGGTGCTGGCCGGCGTGGGCGAACTGCTGGGGAACAATATACGCAAATCGGACGTGGCCTGCCGCTTCGGGGGTGATGAGTTCATACTGATACTGCCCGAATGCTCGCTGGCGGATACGGTGATGCGGGCTGAGACATTGCGGGGCATGGTGGAGCAAGCAACATTTAAGCTGGACGGCGCGGAGATCGGGCAGGTAACGTTGTCGATGGGCGTGAGCGCAATACCCGAGCATGATGCGACCGCGGCAGATCTGCTGCGTTCAGCGGATAAGGCGTTGTACGAAGCCAAGCGTGGCGGCCGTAATCGTGTGGTGGCAGCGGGTATAGCGGCAGCAAAATAGCAGATCATAGTTTGTTTTTGAGAGGAGAATAGCGATGTCGAAGATAGAACAGGTGCGGCAGGAAATGATGAAGGCGCTCAAGGCTGGAGAGACGCAGCGCAAGGAGGCGCTGTCGCTGCTGCTTGCGGCTCTGAAGAAGAAGAACATCGATAAGCGGGCGGACCTGACCGAAGAGGAAGAGAACGCCGTCGTGTTCAAGGAAATCAAGGAAGCGCAGGAAGCGGTGGATACCGCCGCGGGCCGTGCGGACATCATCGAGGAGGCGAAGTACAAGATCTCCGTATACTCCGAGTTTGCGCCCAAGCGGATGGGTGATGATGAGGTGAAAGCGCTGGTACAAAGCGTGCTTTTTGAGCTGGGCATCGAAAAGCCTGTGATGCAGGACAAGGGCAAGATCATCAAGGCCGTCATGCAAAAAGCCAAGGGCTTAGCAGACGGCGGTGTGATCAGCCGTCTGGTGGATGCGGCCATCCGCGGTTAGGTTTTAATACGGGCATAGAATGAAGGCGGGCGTCCATAGGACGCCCTTGCTTTGTTTAGCGGTAATTCCACAGACCGTACAACTGGCTTGAGCCGTGAAAGGCTCATTGCAGATAGGGTTTGTCACGCTATAGCCTGACAAACGGAAGTTTGCAGCAAATCGGGCTCACAGCCCCAGCTCGCCCTTCAGCTTCGCCAGCTCGTCGTCCACGGAGGAACTGCCCAGCTTGGCATATTTCTCCTCCAGCGCCCGGGCTTCGTCAATGGGCTCGGTATTGAGCTCCGCCATCGCAGCGGCTTCGTCCAGCATACGGTCAGCCTTGTCTTCCATGCGCTCAAAAGCGTTCTGCACTCCGGCCGAGCGGCCCACGGCAGAGCTCGCTTCGTTGATTTTCTCCTGCGTTTTGGCGACGGCCACTTTGGCCTTGATGGCCGCGCTGCGTGCCTTTAACGCTTCGATATCGGACACCAGCTTGTCGTGCATCTGGCGCATCTTGACCGCGTTGGCATTGGCTGTGGCGTAAGCGGTCTTGAGGCCCGCGCCCGAGGCTTCGAGCTGCTGTTTCTTGCCAACAAACACGCGCGCGTCCTCCTCGTTACCGGCCTGCAGCGCCTTCTTCGCATATTCGGCGTACTTGGCGACTTCGGCGTCGTTTTCGTCCACCAGCCGCTTGGTTCGCTTC
>JAEZHF010000029.1 GCA_023416745.1 Bacillota bacterium | reverse complement strand
ATCCGCCTGCGACCGATCCGCCTGCGACCGATCCGCCTGCGACCGATCCGCCTGCGACCGATCCGCCTGCGACCGATCCGCCAGCGACTGATCCGCCAGCAACTGACTCGCCAGCGACTGATCCGCCAGCGACTGATCCGCCAGCAACTGATCCGCCGGAACCGGAGGATACACCTGAATCTACTACAGAATCTGTCCGCGCTGTGATCATCCCGCTCTGGCAGCAGTTTATCACGCTGAAGACCGGGGCGCCCAAAGGATACCAGCAGTACACGGACGCCGAACGGAGCTTCTACAACCATGTCCGCGGCGAGGTGAATTCAGCATCCACCGAGCATCTGAAATCCGATGTGGCAAGGCTATGCAGCATGTTCGGAGTGGGCGTGCCCAGTTATCGTGTCAACTGGGAAAGCAGCAATGAAATAGACGTCGATTTCAGATAAAGCCTAATGTTATAAGCCGGCAGTTTCAAAACGGACTGCCGGCTTTTTAGTCAGCAGGCAGTATTTTTTTTACAAACACAAGACGGCAGTATTGACAAAAGCCGTGAACCGTCGTACATTATGAATGAATTAAAAATAATTCATTCAGGAGAACGGTTTATTGACAGACAAAAAGGATAAAGAAGAACTGCTTTACCGGTGCGCCCGGGAGGTTTTTGCACAGAAGGGCTTAAAGGATACCAATGTGACAGACATTACGGGACGGGCGGGGGTTGCAGTCGGCACGTTCTATAATTATTTCCCATCCAAAGACCGGCTTTTCATGCAAGTGTTCGCAGAAGAAAACGCGGCACTGAAAAAGAGCATACTGGAACAGGTGGATACGAACGGCGATCCGGCGCAGGTCATACGGCAGGTGATTGCGCTCAATGAGCAGGGTATAAGAACAAATGCGATACTTCGGGAGTGGTATAACAGGGAAAGCTTCGCCCGCATTGAAAAGGCGTTTCGGGAGGAAACGGGAATTGACCATATCAGCTTCATGTACGATGCCTTTCTGGAGCTGGTCAGAAAATGGCAGCAACAGGGGAAAATGCGCAGCGATTTGTCCGGGGAGATGATCATGGCGATCTTCGCAGCGCTGATCAATATCGATCTGCACAAGGATGAAATTGGGATGGATTATTTTCCGCAGGTGCTCGTCTTGATATCCGAATTTGTGATGAGCGGGCTGACACGGCTCACACATGAAGAAGTTTGACAATAATAAATGGAGGTATTATAAAACATGAACATCGGTGTTATTTCATATTCAATGACTGGCAACAACGACTTATTGGCGACACATGTGGCCGGGCTGCTGGGCGCGCAGCACATCAAGGTTACAGAGACAAAGCCCCGAACCAATGGGACGTGTGCTATTGACATGCTGCTGGGGCGAACGCCCAAGGTGGTGCCCGCACCCGAAAGGCAGGACGAATTCGAGTTGCTGCTGTTTGTGGGGCCGGTGTGGATGGGGCAGGCCGCTGCGCCGCTGCGTGCGTTTCTGGGGCATATTCGCAAGCAGCCCCGCCGGTATGCGTTTATCTCGATAAGCGGCGGGGCGCTGAATGACAACCCGAAGCTGGTCGCCAGTCTGCAAAAACAGACGCGTCAGGTGCCGGATGCGGTGGTTGATCTGCACATCGCCGACCTGCTGCCGCCCGAGCCCAAGCCGACGATGGCCGACACATCGAGCTACCGGGTATCCGGCGAAACTGCACAAAGCCTGGCAAAGACAGCCGTGGAGCAGCTGAAAGAGGTTGTTGCGCTGGCATAACCGAAAGCATCAGTATATTGCACAAATAAAAAACAGCCGGATTTGTTCCCGCTGTTTTTTGCTGCTGTTGAGGACACACCCTTTGGTTTTCATTCCATGACGGCCCGCTTTTTCCGGGACGAGATGAGCGCCAGCACACAGGTTACTGCGCCAGCCATCGTCGCGGAGATACCCAGCGTTTTGTGGAAGCTGATCCCTGCGGCATCGGTGCCGTTTGAGCCGATCCACAGCCCGCAGACCAGCATGCAGAACAGCAGCAGCAGTGCCAGTATTGCCATGATGATTGTTGAAATTCTCAGCATAATAAACCCTCCCTTACTTCGATGCGAGAATGATCGCCAGTACCGCCGTCGCGAGACCGGTTATCACATTCGCAATGCCCAGACTTGTGTGAAACTTCTTTCCCGCGGCGTCCGTGCCTTTGCGGATCCACATGCCGCACATCAGCTGGCAGAGCAGCAGCAGCGCCGTCAGTGACGCCATAATGATCGTGATTACATTCATATTATTGACTCCTTAAATATAATAAATTTTTGTTTTACAGTTTCAATTCTGCCTTTATAAGTAGATATCGATCAGCTGGCTGATCAGCCTGTCGCGCTGGGGTTTATTCATGATGTCCGTGCCGCTGAACCGGAAGAAGGCATCGCTGCGCAGCATCATCAGGTTGGTCAGCGTGAACAGCTGCAGCGCAATCAGCCGCAAAGCGTTCTCATCGTACTTTTGGCCGCAGGCTTCCCGCAGCGCAGGCAGCAGATAATGGGCTGCGCTGAAGTCGCCGGACATTATCTGGAACTGTGAGCCCAAACGCATCTCCTTTTCATGGCGTGCGCCTGCGTCACAGAGCGCTGTCATCATGTCTTTCAACCGCACCGCAGGGGTGGCTCCATTCGGCGGCGTTTGGCGAAAGGCATCCATGATGGAGATCATCACCTCACCGATGGCGGTGTACAGCAGGTTCTCGCGCGACTGAAAGTGGTAGTTGATGAGCCCCACACCCACGCCCGCGCGCTGGGCGATCTGTCGCATCGTGACGGATTCCAGATCATCCGTTTCGTCCATCAGCGCTTTGGCTGCTTTGAGTATCCGTTCCTTCGCATCTTTTTCTGACATTGCGCACCTCGCTTAATAGAACATGTATTGAACATGTTCAAAATAACATATCTTCAATGCGTTGTCAACACTTTTTTATATAAAAAAAGCAGGATGCTTTTGTGCCCGCAACTGCTTTGTTTAATCTCAATTTTTTGAATGGGATAGCTACTCCAGCTTCCAGCCATGGTCGCCGTGATAGATCATCTGGCGCGTCATGCCGCCGTCGATAACGATGTTCTCGCCGTCAATGAACGATGCGTCTTCGCTGCACAGATACAGCACCGCTTTGGCGATGTCCGGCGGTTTCCCAACACGGCCGGCGGGATGCTGAGCCATGTCCTCATGTGAGAACACAGAAGGGCCGCTGTCATCGTGGTAATCGCCGGTGTCTATCCATCCGGGGCTGATGCAGTTGACACGCACACGGCCTGAAAGGCTCACGGCCATCGCGTGAGTCAGTGCGCGGATGCCGCCCTTGGCGGCGGAATAGCTCTCGGTATCCGGCTGGCTCATCGCGGCGCGCGTGGACGCGATGTTGACGATGGCGGCGCGCTCCGTGAAACGGGGGAGCAGCAGCTTCGTCAGCATATACAGCGCGGTGACGCCCACTTTCAGCACATAGTTAAAATCGTCGAAACAGCAGCCGGACAGCAGACCGCGGCGCGTGATGCAGGCGTTGTTGACGAGGAAGTCAACCTGGCCGTACCGAGAGACAACGGCTTCCGCAAATGCAGTGAGCACGGCTTCGTCGGCGATATCGCCTGCGAAGAACAACGAATTGCCCAGCCTGTCCGCCAATCGTGCGCCTGCCGTTTCATCAGTATCCACAAAGGCCACGGTTGCGCCGGCCTGCACGAACTCCTCCACGATACAGCGGCCGATGCCATTTGCGCCGCCCGTTACCACGCATGTCCTTCCGGTAAAATCCATTGTCCAGCGCCTCCGTCATTTCTGCTGATATTGTTTCACATGCATATCAAGCTGTCAATCCTGTGAATAAAGTGGAAAACATTTGATTGTCCACTTATCAGAGACTTCAAAAAGGAGTATAATAATACTAGGAAACAACGGTGATGACATAACAAGTCAATATCGCGGAATAAAGGAGGGATCAATATGACAACCAATTTGGGCGATGACCTGAAAAAGGTGATGATGGCGGGTATCGGCGCTGCCGCACTGACCGCAGAGAAATCAAAGGAGCTGATCGAGAAGCTGGTGGACAAAGGCGAATTGACCGCAGCCCAGGCCAGAGAGCTGATCGAGAAGCTGGTAGAGAAGGGCGAGATAACCGCCGAACAGGGCAAAAAGCTGGCAGCAAAGCTGGCTGACAAGGCCGAAGTGGCAGCGCAAAAAGGCAAGAAGCTGTTCGACAAGCTGGTCGAGAAGGGCGAGGAAAGCATACGTCAGGGACGCGAGCGCAACGAGGAACTGAAGCGCAACGCGCAGGAAAAGAAGAAAGAGAAGACGCTGGCCGACATACTGGCGAATCTGGAAGGGCTGGACCCCGAAGCCCGCGAGGCCGTGAAGGCCAAACTCGCGGAGACGGAACAGGCCGCCCCGGCTGCTGAAGAGCCGCAGGATTGACCTTGTTCAAACAGTACTAACATAACGATGCCCCGCAGTGAAGCTCCGCGGGGCATTTTCTTATCTGGACTAATTATATTGTCGCGCTCAACATCGTCAGGATTTGCTCCCAATGCGGCCTGTGGCAACGGCCAGTGCAGTGGCACCCAGCAGTATCTCCTCGCCGGCGCCTGTAGACGCCGTTATGGGTTTCAGAGTGGTTTGGACAAAAAGTCTGCCCAGCGCACCGCGACGGCGGGCTTCCGACTCGGCCGCCTGAACAGCAGCCTGTATGGCTGCGTCCGACGCCTCCTCCAGCGTTTCGAAATCCTGGGGGCCGTCCGGCGCGAGGACAGCGAAACCGGATATGCCAATGGAGGTGTAATGGGGGGAAATCTCCACATGCGCGCTGGCCGATATATCTGCCAAGACGGCACCCACGGCATTGGCTACCTCGGCGTGCTGCGGTATATGGCAGCGTGTTCCCAGCGCCGCGGCCACTTCGGGCAGAAACAGGTGGGTCGGTGCGCCGATACCCACCAACGCCGCAGGCGTGGTCATGCTGATGCCAAAGAAAGGCACGCCGGACGTTTGACGTTCCTGCCAGCCGCGGTCAATCAGGAAACGCAGCTGTTCATCCAGCCCTTGTTTGCCGAGGTGCGGGTACTTATCCGTCAGCAGCACGCGCACGATATTTTCATAGAGCTTTTGCCGGACAGCGTCATATACCTCATCCGCAAAAGCATCGAGGCCGTCTGGGGTATACCTGTATTGCGGCAGGCACCGGATAAAAAAGCGGGCGGCCAGCACGGACGCTTCACGGTCGTACGCGGCATAGTCGCCCTTGATGTGCATGATGTCCGTCGGGGTCAGTCCACAGCGCATCACGATGCCCTCAGTCTCCAGGCGTTCGCTGGTAAAGTCATAAATGTTGGTACCCGACAGTTCGGCAGCGCGCTCCAGCATCAGCGGGCCGTTTTCCAGCGCACAGCAAAGCGCCATTTCCCGGGCGCTGTAGCGTGACGTGTCCTGGGGACTGCGCACGAGAAATAACAGCTCGTGCAGCGGATGAGTATGAATTCTCTCATCCTCCAGTAATTGAGCCAGGCCCTCCTTGATGGCTGGCCAACGGGATGCGGCGACGCACAATGGTTGGACGCGATGCGCCATCAGCGCCAGACGACCGTCCTTTACACGCAGCGCACTGTCTCCGCCCAGCGCGAACGTATCCATGAAGACGCCCTTGACCTGAGTGCGCCATCCGCCGATTCGAATGCCGTCGGGTGTCATCGCCGGAACGCCGTCTTTCACGATTGAGATATCCGTGGTGGTGCCGCCCATGTCCACGATGAGGCATTGGGGGCAGTCCGTCAGGCCGCGCCCACCCAGCACGCTGGCGGCCGGGCCGCTCAGTATCGTTTCCACCGGGCGCAGCTGTGCCAGACTGTCCGCCATCAGGCTGCCGTCGCTGCGCACCATCACCACCGGGGCTGTGATGCCGCGCGCAGATAATGCGCTTTCCACAGCGTCCATGAAAGCTTTTATGATGGGCAGCAGCCGGGCGTTCAACAAAGCTGTCGCGCCCCGTTCCAGTACGTTCAGTTCGCCGGCCAGTTCGCTCGCCATCACGACAGGAACGCCGTAACGCACTTCCAGCAGCGCTTTGGCCCGCTTTTCAAAAGCAGACCCGTTTTCGAACGAGTTGGCTTCGGCGACGCTCAGCGCATCAGCGTCTTTCAGCCAGTCGTTATAATCATTGATAAGCTGATTCCAGTCGGGCTCGTTCACGCTGCCGTCTTCGCCCCGTGTATCCAGGCAGAGGACGGACTCATCGCCAAGGCCGTAACGCGTTTTGGCGTCCACCCAGCCCAACACCTTCTGTGACGTGCCGATCAGCAGCAGCCGCGTGCGTCCGCCCTTGGCTTCCACACAAGCGTTGGTGGCAAGCGTGGTGGAGAGCGCAATGATGCCCGCCTGAGCCAGCAACTCAGACGGAAGCGCGTCGATGGATGCACCGATGCCGAGGGAGAGGTCTTCCCGTGTGGTCAGAGCTTTGCTCTTGGCGAGCACCACGCGCGTGTCAAAGTCATAAATCACCGCGTCGGTGCAGGTGCCGCCAGTGTCTATACCGATTCCGATTGTCATAGGCCTTGCATGCTTCACTTTCTGGTGTTTGCCGAATTTGATTGTGTTTCGAGCGTTGCCCACTATTTCAATTATACAGGAAAGAGTCTGGTTTGTTTTGGACGTTTTTATGTTTTATACAACAATATCAGGATTGTTATCAACATTATTATGTTTAAAGGAGTCCGATCATAGTGCCATGGCCTTAATCCTTTTGTCCATTCAACTTTTTATGAAGCAGCAGCGACGCTGGTAATATCAGCAGCAGCGGCAAAGAACAGAATAACAGTGCTTTATCCAGCCCCAGCGAGTCGCCGAGCGTGCCCACGATGGGGATGAACGTAAATATTGCCACGTAATAACCGAGATTGACCATGGCTGTGGCAGCGCCGGTGTTCTCCGGCGCAATACGGCAGGCCGCAGAGAATACAATGGGGAAATTGTTGCCGCAGGCCAACGCCGACAACGCTACAAAAACATATTTGACATGGTTGTCCGGAATGAAGATCACGGCAGCCCAGGCGAAGACGCCAATGGCATTAGTGATCAGCAGCACGCGGCCTTTGGGAAACCTGTCCGCAATACGGGCATATAACAGGCGGGACACCATCATGCCGAGGAACAGCATTGACAGCGCCAGCGCGCCCTGCATCGCGTTGCCGGTCAGCCCCGTGAAGTAGGACGATATGTAATAGATGGCCGAGAGCTGCCACGCGGTGATCATTATGGAAATGATGAACGTGGTGATCATCCCAGGCGATTTGAGTACTTTAAGCATTTCCCTGAATTGCAGGGGCAGCGAGATGACACCAGTCATCAATCGTGTTTTCATCTGGCCGGAGAATGCGTAAACAGAGTATACGGCCCAGCACAGCGCAAAGCCGCCAAAAATCAGAAACACGCCTGTGAGTCCCATGGAAGGGAATAATGCCTGCGAAAGGACTGGTGTGATGACCGAACCGAAGCTGAACAGCATGTGCATAAAGTTAATATAGCGCTCCGATTTTTGCGGGACGATATCGGCCATTGCGGAATTGGTTAAGGCATTGATCGCACCGCCGGAAAACCCCAGTATGATGAAAAGCATGAACAACACAGAAAGGGGCGGCAGCACACCGATGAGCAGCATGGTGCCGCAAAGCACAAACCCGCAGATCACCAACAGCTTTGTTTTATTGAGCAATTTGATGAGCAGTATGCACAGCACGGACAGCAGCAGACCACCGATGCTCTGCATCGACAGAATAAGGCCGCCCTGTGACAGACTGATGGCATAATGTGTTTTAATCGAACTGAACATCTGCCCCAGAAGCGATATACTCAGCGCGTAACACAGCAGAAGCATATTAAGCGCCACCACGCTGCCCCAGGCCGATCGGTCTTTATTCACCCTTGTCCTCCCAAGATGTTATCCGGATCAATAGCTACTGACGGATACCCTTCATCGTGAGCGAGATACGCTTGCGCTTCAGATCCACTTCCAATACGCGCACCTTCACCACGTCGCCCACCTTGGTTACTTCCGAGGGGTGGCGCACGAACTTATCCGCCAGCTGTGAGATGTGCACGAGGCCGTCCTCATGCACGCCGATGTCCACGAATACGCCGAAATCGATGACGTTGCGCACTGTACCGGTAATCTCCATGCCCGGTTTCAAGTCCTCCAGCTTCATCAGATCCTTGCGGAGCAGCGGCGGCGGCAGTGCTTCGCGCGGGTCACGACCCGGCTTCTGCAGCTCTGTGACGATGTCCAGCAGCGTGGGCGCACCGATGCCGATCTGGTCGGCCAGCGCTTTCGCTTCGTTGTCGCTGATGGATTTGAGGCTGGTCAGATGACCCTTTTTGACGTCGTCCATCGTGAAGCCGCGCAGCTTGGCCAGTTTGCTGACGGCTTCGTAGCTTTCCGGATGTACGGCGGTGTTGTCCAGCACGTCTGCGCTTTCGGGCACACGCAGGAAGCCCGCGCACTGCTCAAAGGCTTTCTGACCCAGTCCCTTCACTTTAAGCAGCTGTTTTCGGCTCTTAAAATGTCCGTTCGCGTCGCGGAATGCCACCACGCTCTTGGCGACTGAGGCCGAAAGGCCGGCCACATGCGTCAGCAGAGAATGCGACGCGGTGTTGATGTCCACGCCCACCGCGTTGACGCAGGACTCCACCACGCCGTCCAGCGACTCGACCAGCCGGTCCTTTGGCATGTCGTGCGGGTATTGGCCCCCGCCGATGGCCTTGGGGTCTATCTTCACCAGCTCAGCCAGCGGGTCCTGCAAACGCCGCGCGATGGACACCGCGCTGCGCAGCGATACGTCGAACTCGGGGAACTCCTCCGCTGCCAGCTTGGACGCGGAATACACGGACGCGCCCGCCTCGGACACCACCATGTAGGCCGCGGGGTAACCCATCGTTTTGAGCACCTCCGCCACAAATGCCTCGGATTCGCGTGAGGCGGTGCCGTTGCCGATGGCGATGGCAGTAATCTTGAAGTGCGTGATCAGCTTTTTGACGACCTCCGCCGCTTCGGCCACACGGTTCTGCGGCGGGGTGGGGTATATGACGCCGGTGTGCAGCACCTTTCCGGTGCCGTCCACCACGGCCAGCTTGCAGCCGGTGCGGTAGGCCGGGTCCACACCCAGCACATTCTGCCCCTTCACGGGCGGCTGCATCAGAAGATTTTTGAGGTTCAGCGCGAACACCTTGATGGCCTGCTCGGCGGCGGTGTCCGTCAGTGTGCCGCGTATCTCGCGCTCCAATGCGGGTAAGATGAGGCGCGACAGCGCATCCTCGCCCGCTGTCTTCACCAGCATCGCACTTTGGCTTTTGTTGCGCACATACGAATGGTCGATCATCGCGACCTGCCTGTCCTTATCCGCCGACAGCTTCACCTTGAGCACGTTCTCGCGCTCGCCGCGGTCGATGGCCAGCACGCGGTGCCCGGCAATTCTGTGCACCGGTTCGGAGAACTCGCGGTACATGGCGTAGACGCTGTCGTCCGCGCAGCCCGACGTGACGGATAACTGCCCGTTGTCCCACAGGTATTCGCGCAGCGCCTTGCGCAGGTCGGCATTGTCGCTGATGTCCTCCGCGATGATATCGCATGCACCCTGAACCGCGTCCTCGGCGGTTAAGACGCCCTTCTCTTTGCTGATGAATTTGGCTGCTTCGGCAACCGGGTCAAACGAGGGCGACTGCAGCATAATGGCGGCAGCCAGCGGCTCTAAGCCCTTTTCCCGGGCGATGGACGCGCGCGTCTTGCGCTTGGGCTTGTACGGGCGGTAGATGTCCTCCACCTCAGCCAGCGTTTCCGCCTTGGCCAGCGCGGCAGCCAGCTCAGCCGTCCACTTGCCCTGCTCCTCGATGGACGCTTTGACCTCTGCCTTGCGCGATTCCAAATTGCGCAGGTAAGCCAGCCGGTCGGCCAGCTCGCGCAGCACCTGATCGTCCATCGTGCCCGTCATCTCCTTGCGGTAACGCGCGATGAAGGGGATGGTGTTGCCGTCGTCGATCAGCGATACGATATTCTTTACATAAGCCGGAGGCGTTTTAAACTGCTCCGACAGGGATTTGATAATGTCCAGTGTCATTCGCTCCTTTGCGGTGAAATGAAAGCATGGCTATTATAGCAAAAGGGGGAGGGGTGCGTCCAGATGGGCGTAACTATATTAATAGCCTATATTTGAAAACCGCAAAATGTTATATTATATTTGGAGATTCCAGATCGAATAGGAGAAAACTATGGTAGATTTAGTTGAAGAATATGTTGGTCATATAATTGCAATGAATAGCACTGATTATGGCAATAAATTATCTGTTGTGCTACATAATAAACATGCAAAACGTATTCGAAAAATAGCAATGATTATTAACCAGCACCATCCCGAATTAAAAAATCCATTCTTTTCATTACTAAGGAATAAGAATAAGAACGTTAAATTATGGGCAGCTCATCACATTTTAGAGGTGATGAACTTTAACAAAGATGAACAAGAAAGTGCTGTAGCTATAATAAGACAAAATGCACAAGAGGATTCCGTGTATGGGCTTGGCGATCGAATGTGGCTGAAGGATTGGTTAGAGAATCATAAGAGAGAATAGCTTCAATTATGTTGTTCAGGTGTCAAAAAACCCCGGTATCGCCGTCATCGTCATACCGGGGTTTCTCTCTCACATAGGCTTTGGGGTTGTTGGGCTTGCGCGTGACCGGATTGATGCTGCCCCACGTTTGCCGCTGGGCTTTGGCCATTTCGCGCTTGGCTTTCTTGGAAAGCTTCTCCTTCGGGATAAATCTGTCCATCATATTCTCCTCCTAATTTTATAATACTTGCTTTCGTTTGTTTTATTCGTATGCGGGAAATGCCGAAGGCATTTCCCTAATGGGATTCCCAAGGGATTTATCCCTTGGGTGGAGGTTTGGAGGCAAAGCCTCCAGGTTGTAGTTCTCTCAAAATAAAGTATTACTTCTCCTCGTCCCCGGCCTTGAAGTTGTAAACGGAGCGGACGACGTGCGCGATTTCGGCGGTGCCGCCGATGTTGCGGACGATATCGTCCATCGTCTTGTACGCCATGGGGCACTCGTCCAGCGTCTCGCGGGAGACCGAGGTGGAGAAAACGCCGTCCATCTCCGCCTTATACTGCGTGAGCGTGAAGTTCTGCTTCGCCTGCGAACGGCTCATCAATCGCCCCGCGCCGTGCGGGGCTGAGCAGTTCCAGTCCTCGTTGCCGAGGCCGACGCAGATCAGGCTGCCGTCGCGCATGTTGATGGGGATGAGCAGCTTTTCACCGGCCTGTGCGGACACCGCGCCTTTGCGCAGTATCATAGCGTCCATGTCGATGTAGTTGTGCACCGTGGTGAACTGCTCTTCCACGTGCAGGCCCATGCCGCGGATCAGCTCATCCATCATGGCGCGCCGGTTCAGCACCGCGTATTCCTGCATCAGCCGCATGTCGTGGATGTACTGATGGAACAGCTCGCCGAACACATAGGTCAGCGCCTTGGGGATATCCGTCCGTTTGGTGTTCCTCAGCGCCTTGACCGCCTTGTCGATCTCCTTCTGACGGCCCTCTGCCTTGAATCGCGCAATCAGTGCTTCTTCTTCAGCTTTCCCGCTGCCGTTGCACTGGTGGTACGCCTGTTCCTGATAATAGGTCGCCACCTCCAAACCCAGACGGCGGCTGCCCGAATGGATGACGAGGTACAGCGAGCCATCTCCGCCTTTGTCCACCTCGATGAAATGGTTGCCGCCGCCCAGCGTGCCGAGCGACAGCTCGCCGCGGCGGGTGTCCACATGCTTGCGGCAATGCAGCAAGTCTAGATCGAGCTGCGCGGCAAAGCGGTGCGGCTTATGCCGGATCGAAAAGCCGGACGGGATAGAGCTGTAAATCAGCTTATCCAGCTTGCCAAGCTCAATGCGCGTTTCGCGCAGGCGCACTGTCTCCATACCGCAGCCGATGTCGACACCCACCAGATTGGGTACGATCTTGTCGGTAATCGTCATCGTTGTGCCGATGGTGCAGCCTGCGCCTGCGTGTACGTCCGGCATCACGCGAATACGGCTGCCCGCCGTGAACTCCTGGTTGCACAGCTGCAGTATTTGCGCGAGCGCCCCTTCCTCAACGACATCGGTGAACACCTTTGCCGTATTGTATTTTCCCTTGATCTCAATCATTGTATTAACATCCCCAATCACAAACAAAAAACGCTTCCGGAATCCGGAAGCGCAGCGTTTTGCGTCGTTCGTTGATAATTCAGTCTTGAACGAGCAGACAGTAATGCTTCCGGTATTGGCTGCTGATTATCGGGTAAAGTTTTGTCATAGTGTCCGCCGTCCTTTCTGTTGATTTCCAGCTTATTATAACGGCAGGTAATCTGCCTGTCAATATAGGGCAATGGGTAGCGGATGCCGTTGCGGGAAGGCTGCCGACGGTGTATCATATGGAAAGACGGACAAAGGAGGAAACAGTATGGCTTTTTTGTGGTGTACAGTGCATGTGAAAGACCTGGAGAAATCGGTCAGGTTTTACGGGGACATCGTGGGTCTGCCGGTGGCACGGCGTTTATCAGGCGGGCACGGTGATATCGTATTCATGGGAAACGGCGAAACGATGCTTGAGTTGATGGGCGGTGGTTCGGGCCGGCAGGGACAGGAAATTTCCATCGGTTTTTCCGTGGACGATCTGGACGCGTTTTCGGTGCAACTGGCGGAAAAGGGTGTACCAATTCACAGTGGGCCTTTATCACCCGCTCCGGGTGTCCGCTTTCTGTTCGTGCAGGATCCGGACGGTCTGCTTGTGCAGTTTGTTGAGCAGAAGGGCAGATAATGTTGAACTGGTATTACAAGTATACACGCGGAGGAAAGACGGTAAGGGAAGCGGTGTCCACGCCATCCGTTCCCGGCCTGACATTTGCGATGGTGCGCGATCAGCTCATCATTCCGCACCTGTGTGCGCGCGGCATAAGCGGATTTGAAGAAGATTACATTGAAGAGGCGAAGAATGCGCCCGACATTGAGCCGCTTCCCGCTTCGGACATCGCGGACAGTTTGACGGTAAACGGTATGAGTTATAGTTTGGGAACCGGATATGTGCACAAGATTGCGGCTGCCGATCCAGAAAAGTGTGGCTTGGTTCTGCGGCGTGTTACGCGGGAATATCTGCATGACGCCACGGCCATCTGGAATGAAATCGTGGCGGCGGGGGACAGCTTCCCCGGTGACGAACTGCTGTCTGACGAGCAGGCATGGGAGATGTTCGAAGCGCAGACAGCGTCAGTATGCGCGCTGGACGGCGACGAGGTGGTGGGGGTATACATACTGCATCCCAACAACATCGGGCGGTGCGGGCATATCGCCAATGCGTCGTACGCCGTGAAGGCGGGCGCCCGCGGACGCGGTGTGGGCCGGGCGCTGGTGGAGGACTGCCTCTGTGAGGCGAAAGCGCATGGTTTTCACGGCCTGCAATTCAACGCGGTGGTGTCCACCAACACAGCGGCCCTCAAGCTTTACATCAAGTTGGGTTTTCACGTCATAGGCACGGTACCGGGCGGATATAGATATAAGGATGAAGGCTATCGTGATACGCTGATCATGATTAAAACATGGGAGGATATGCATTAAAAACTTGCGCATCACTGGTTTATGATGTATCATGAACGCGATATGTGCCATGGGGGAGTCGTTTGCGCCGCGTGCGGCGTGACAAATCAACATGCCGGCTTGAAGCCTGGTTTGTCGTAAAGAGCAAGACTCATGGGCGTTTTTGCGCCCATGGGTTTATTTCATTACAGAAGGATACTTTGGCCGATGGGTTTGCTTGAACTGATATTGATCGCAGTCGGGCTGTCGATGGATGCTTTCGCCGTGGCAGTTAGCCGAGGGCTCTGCGTCCGCGAGCACCAATGGCGCAACGCACTGGTAACAGGCATATATTTCGGTGTTTTCCAGGCAGTGATGCCGCTGATAGGTTATTTTGTCGGCAGATATTTCAAGGATGCTATCGTCAGCTGGGATCATTGGATCGCTTTCGGGCTTTTGGTCATCATCGGCCTCAACATGATCAGGGAAGCGTTTCGGTCCGACGAAAAGCCGGACCCGGCATACGGCTTTAAAAAGATGGTGCTGCTCTCGCTGGCGACCAGTATTGATGCGCTGGCTGTGGGTGTTACGTTTGGTTTCCTGCAGGTCAGCATCGTGCCGGCGGTGCTGCTGATTGGGTGCATCACCTTGGCCATCTCCGCTGCGGGGGTGAAAATCGGGTGCGTGTTTGGCTCCCGTTTGAAGTCAAAGGCTGAGATAGCAGGCGGTATCATACTGATACTGATCGGCACCAAGATATTACTGGAACATTTGGGCATTATCCATTTTTGAGGTGAGCTTATGAGTACGCGCTATGTGCATACAAATTTAATTGCGAAGGACTGGCGGGCTTTAGCACAGTTCTATACGGACGTCTTTGGTTGTGTGCTGTTGCAGCCGGAACGCGATCTTTCGGGCGAGTGGATTGACAGCCTGACCGATATCTGCGGTGTTCACATCCGCGGCGCACATTTGAAGCTGCCGGGCAGCGAAGCAACGCTGGAGATATTCTCCTATGAGCCGGGCGGGCTGGACGGCTGGCGGCCGGTCAACAGACCGGGCTTCGGGCATATCGCTTTTCACGTGGACGATGTGGAGGAAATGCTGTCGCGGGTGCTGGTACATGGCGGCTGTGCTGTGGGCGATTTGGTCAAGCATGAGATGGACGGAATAGGGACTCTCACCGCGGTATATGTATGTGATCCGGAGGGCAACATTGTTGAGCTCCAAAACTGGGCTATATAATCAAATATTATTAAAAAATGGCTGGTAATTTGTCGAAAACTAGTGTAACATATAGTGCATAAGGGAGCTATGATACATATTTACCAATTGGGCACTGATTAAATATGTGGAGCTTATAGTGCAACCGACCTTGACTTTTTTAGTCAGGGTTTTTTATTTGCCAAAAATCATTTTATCTTATTTGACATGTGTAAAGGGTACAGAGGCTATAAAAGTATCAAGGAGGAAGTATGAAAATCAGACGCTGGTTCATTATTGCTATGGCAGTACTGACTCTTCTCTGTACAATGCCTGATGTCGCTCTTGCGACTGACCCGGGCAGCGGTGACGCCGCAACGGTTGTGGCGCCTGCTCCGGAAGACCCGCCGCCCGCTCCGGAAGACACGGCGCCCGCTCCGGAGGAACAAGCACGTGCAACAGAGGTCGGATT
>JAEZHF010000093.1 GCA_023416745.1 Bacillota bacterium | reverse complement strand
TACCTTAGGATAGAGAAATAATATCGCGGAGGAATAAAAATGAACTGGCTTCGCAAGCGTTCCTTGGTCGTTGGGGCTGGACGTAGTGGCCTTGCTGCTGTGCAGAAACTACGATTACTAGGTGCAGATGTTTATTTGACAGATATAAAAGGAATAGATCAATTGACTGGAGTCAAGGAGTTAGGCTTGCCTGCAGATCACTTACTCTTAGGGAGAATGATACAACTATCGGAAATCAGCCCAGAAATCATTGTTTTATCGCCTGGCGTCCCCACCGACCTCCCCTTTATACAAGAGGCAATGGCTTTAGGGACAAAGATATGGGGAGAAGTAGAGCTAGCCTTGCATGACTGCTCTGCTTTTAAAATTGGTATTACAGGAACTAATGGAAAAACCACCACCACTTCTTTGACTGGAGAATTGGTGAAAAGGACAGGACAACGTGTAACGATAGCTGGAAATATTGGGATCGCGCTAAGTGGGCAAGTAGAAGATTTAACAGCCAATGATTATGTCGTTGCTGAGCTATCTAGCTTCCAATTAGAGTATTTTGATGAATTAAGTTTTAACGTGGGGATTGTGTTAAATATAACACCTGATCATCTTGATCGTCATAAAACAATAGAGCGGTATATTGAAGCCAAAAGAAAAATCTTTAACCATCAGCAAGCGAGTGATGTAGCAATTCTCAATTGGGATGACCCTATCGTTCGTCAGATGGGTGAAGCATTAAAAAGTAAGATTTTCTATTTTAGCCCTACATCCTTTTTAACGAATGGTATGGGATTAAAGGATGAAACCATTGTATGGGCTAATGATAGAGAGATAGTCCCTCTCATACATCGTAGAAGCTTACAGTTGAGAGGAACGCATAATTTAGAAAATGTCATGGCTTCGATGCTTGCTGCCCATGTGGCAGGTGTGAGTTGGGATGAAATTGTAAAAGGTGTGGCTGAGTTTAAAGGAGTACCTCACCGCCAAGAATTTGTGGGTCGATTTGATGATATAGTCTTTATCAATGACTCGAAAGGAACAAATCCTGACGCTGCTGCTAAAGCATTGTTGGCCTTTGATGAACCTATTGTCTTAATTGCTGGTGGAAAAAATAAAGGATTGAGTTTTGACCCTTTTATGAAACTAGTCAAAGAAAAGGTCAAAACCTTGGTATTACTAGGGGCGGCTGCTGCTGATATGGAAGCATCAGCTAAAAACATGGGTGTAAAACATATTGTAAGAGCAAGTAGTTTTCCCGAAGGGGTAGAATTAGGAATCGCAAATGCAAATCCAGGGGATGTAGTTTTGCTTTCTCCAGCCTGTACCAGTTGGGATATGTTTAACAGTTATGAAGAAAGAGGGGAATTGTTTAAGGAGTTAGTGCGTAACCATTATAGTGAACCCAAATAAATTTTATGGGAGGAACTATAATGAGAAAAAATGGTTGGCCTGATTTGATCTTACTTGGTGCAATTTTGGCACTTTTAGTGATAGGGGTTATAATGGTATATAGTTCAAGTGCAGTCAAAGGCTACTTGTACTATAATGACCCTTATCATTTTTTTAAGGCAGATTTAATCTGGGTTGGCCTTGGACTCATAACAATGTTGTTTTGTATGCGCCTCGACTTAAACATTTTACGCCGTTGGGCTAAACCAGCTCTATATTTCTCAATAATTTTGTTGGTCTTAGTCAAGGTACCAGGTTTAGGGCGGGAAGTGAATGGAGCTACCCGCTGGATTGGTCTTGGGCCGTTGTCGATTCAACCGTCTGAAGTGATAAAACTTTCACTTGTCCTGATTATCGCTCATTTGATGGCCAAAAATCCTCACCAAAATCAATCATTTCGTAAGGGCCTATTGCCTATTTTAGGACTTTTGGGTTTGATCGCTGGTTTGATTATGCTCCAGCCAGACTTAGGTACGACCATGGTTATTGCAGGGACCACCTTTTTCTTGCTCATTGCTGCAGGGGCAAGAACAAGCCACATGGCTGGCCTAATCGGTGCAGGACTTGGTCTGATTGTAATGGCTATTGCAACAGCCCCCTATCGGATGAGAAGAATACTAGCCTTTCTTGACCCATGGGCAGATCCCTCTGGGAAAGGATACCAAACGATTCAAGCTCTTTTAGCCTTAGGCCCAGGTGGACTTTTTGGCTTAGGGCTAGGACAAAGCAGGCAGAAGTTTCTTTACTTGCCAGAAAATCATACAGATTTTATTTTTGCCATGATTGGTGAAGAGCTTGGTTTTGTCGGGGCCAGTGTGGTTGTTTTGTTATTCTTCTTATTTGCTTGGCGAGGGTTTAAAGTGGCAATGGGAGCAGAAGATTCTTTTATGAGCCTCTTAGCTGTTGGACTAACCAGCATGATCACGATTCAAGCGATGATTAATATGGGTGTGGTCAGTGGTATGCTTCCCGTAACAGGAATTACCCTGCCTTTCCTTAGCTATGGTGGAACATCCCTTGTCTTTACCATGCTAGGAGTAGGAGTGTTATTAAATATTTCATGTCAAGTGAGACGATAGGATTAAGGGGGCGCAGAAAATGCGAGTGATAGTGACAGGAGGAGGAACAGGCGGACATATTTATCCTGCATTGGCCATTGCCCAGGGTATAATGGCAGAGCACCCAAACCATGAAATTTTATACGTGGGTACAAGAGAAGGCATGGAAGCCCAGCTAGTCCCTCAGTATGGAATTGACTTTAAAGGCGTTAGTGGCCAAGGGTTGCCGCGAAAGATGAGTATAGAAACCCTCAAAGTAGCAGGGAAATCGTTTAAAGCCTTATGGGAAACGAAGAAAATACTAAAAGACTTTCATCCTGATTTAATTGTTGGTACTGGAGGGTATGTTTCTGGTCCAGTTGTCTTAACAGGAGCGCTCTTTGGAATTCCCACCCTTTTGCATGAACAAAATGCTTTACCAGGAATTACAAATCGAACGTTAGCCAATGTGGTCCGTAACGTCCTCTTAACCTTTCCAGAAAGCAAAGTTCATTTTAAGCAAAAGAAAAAATTGAAGGTAGTTGGACTCCCTGTCAGAGCAGAAATTGGGCAGGTCAATCGACAAGATGGAGCTAAGTTTTTTGATTTAGATCCAAAACGATTAACCTTACTTGTTACTGGTGGGAGTAGAGGGGCGCGAACGATTAATCAGGCTATGGTCACCGTTCTCAAAGATTTAAGCAACCGGTCAGATATACAGGTGATTTGGGCGACAGGAAAGGCCACCTATGAAGAGACTATAACGAGCTTAAAAGAAAGTGGCATAAGTCCAGACATGAAACAATGGCGGATCATCGATTACTTGTCTCATATCCCAGAGGCTTATGCGTGTGCTGACTTATGTATAGGGCGAGCTGGGGCGGCATCCCTTGCTGAGCTAGCTGTAGCAGGAAAGCCTAGTATTTTAGTCCCTTATCCCTTTGCCGCAGAAAATCATCAAGAACATAATGCACGAGCGGTTGTAAAAGCAGGGGCAGCGACGATGATTCTTGACCGTGAACTGACGGGAGAGCGATTATCTCAAGAGATTAACAACTTAATCAGTCATCAAGAAAAGCTAATGGCGATGAGCAAGGCCTCCTACAGTCTTGCCAAACCAAGAGCTTTGACGGAAATAGTCCAGATTTGCTTAGCAACAGGCTGGAAATAAGGGGTGGAATAATTTAACAAGGGGATTGAGCTTCACACCTTGCTCAGAGTATGCATAACATAAGGC
>JAEZHF010000010.1 GCA_023416745.1 Bacillota bacterium | reverse complement strand
GTGCTGCCCAGCTTGGCGTATTTCTCCTCCAATGCCTTCGCTTCGTCGATGGGCTCGGTGTTGAGCTCTGCCATAGCGGTGGCTTCGTCCAGCATGCGGTCGGCCTTGTCTTCCATGCGCTCAAACGCCCTCTGCACGCCTGCGGACCGGCCCACGGCGGAACTGGCTTCGTTGATCGTCTCCTGCGTTTTGGCAACGGCAACCTTGGCTTTGATGGATGCGCTGCGCGCCTTTAACGCCTCAATGTCGGATACCAGTTTGTCGTGCATCTGGCGCATCTTGACCGCGTTGGCGTGCGCCGTGGCGTAGGCCGTTTTTAAGCCCGCGCCGGAGGCCTCCAGTTCCTGCTTCTTGCCGATCAGCACGCGCGCGTCGTCCTCGTTGCCAGCCAGCAGTGCCTTTTTGGCGTAACCGCCAAATTTGTCGATCTCGGCCTGGTTCTCGTCCATCAGCCGCTTGGTGCGCGTTTCTTCCGCCATCACGCCCGCGGTGTCGCGTTTGACCTCCGCCAGATCCTCCAGCAGGTCGCGCATGTACTGATCCACCATCTTGGCCGGGTTTTCCATCTTATCCAGCAGGTCGTTGATGTTCGCCTTGATGATGTCGTTGAACCGTGACAGTATCGCCATATGAATTGCCTCCTAGTTTCTTATGTGTTGGGGTCGTCATCGTATTTGTTTGCCACCTGCTCCGCTTCAATGTCGCTGAACTTCTCGAGCGGTGTTTCCAATATCTCCTTGTCCCGCTGTGCCTTAATGGCCTTTTGCTTCTTCATGTGCCGCCACCAGGTGAACAGCACGATCAGCACCACCAGCACAATCAGCACAATCAGAACGGGTATCCACGGGGACGTGGTCACCGTCATGATACGGTTCGCCGTGTCGCGGAACGTTTTGCTGAAAATCTCCTCATAGGAAAGGCTAAGATCGCCGTAATACCGGTCAATATACTGCCCCAATATATCGCCGGCCTCGGTGTCGACCACACTCTTTGCTTTCAGACCGGTCACATAACGGTAACGGTAGTCTGTTCCGTTGTCGAAAAACACCAGGAGCACATGTGCTTCGTCAGTGAAAAGCTCATCGTACAGGCTGTTTGCGTAGACCGCGAGGTCAGAGTCCGCAGGTGTTGCTGCCGAACCTTCGAGCTCCGCTACCAGATAGATATGTGGCTGTACGCCTGTTTGCCGATAGAAGTGCTTTAAGCCCGACTCCATCTGTGTTTTGTTATATATCCAGCCGATATTGTCAGTATAATAGGACGTTTCATCAGCGGTTCCCGCGGGCAGCGGCTTGCGTACCACGGTGGATGCCATTATGTCTCCGCCGCCCGAGGCACCGCCGCTGTCGAACACCGAGAAGAAGCCCGTCACAATCAGTATGAACGCGATGACAGCGAACACGATCAGAACGCCGAATATCGCCCCGGCGCTACAGCCCGCGGGCCGCGTCTGCCTGTAGCCATACGCAGGAGGGGGAACGGGAACACCCACAGGGATATAGTCCGGGCCGTGATGGTACGGGCCGTTAAACGGATTGGGATTAGTCGGACCGGGGCCGCCCAGCCC
This sequence comes from Bacillota bacterium, assembly GCA_023416745.1. Lineage (GTDB taxonomy): Bacteria > Bacillota > Clostridia > Christensenellales > SZUA-584 > SZUA-584. The sequence continues at coordinate 12,044 of JAEZHF010000010.1, read as the reverse complement.
AAAGCCGCCAAAGCCGCCAAAGCTGCTGCTGCCACGGCTGAAACCGCCGCCGCCAAAGCTGCCGCCGCCGCCACGACTAGAACCGCCGCCTCCGCCTCCGCCACGGCTGCCACTGCCGCCGCCTCCGCCGCCTCTGCCCATAAGCTAAAACCTCTTTTCCCGTAAATGAATCAATACACACCAAATCTATCATGATGGATAAACGATGTCAATTTTCCCGAAAGTGGTTCTACTATAACTATGAAAAAAGGAATTTGAACTTGCCTGAATAAAGCCCAGAGCAGCGGATATAATAAGCAATGAGGTGGTGAAGGACGTGTTTTATTGGCACCGACTTGACAACCCCAAGCAGCGCCTGGATACAAAGGTGAAGTTTGTTGGACCAGGTGACTGGGAAGCTGGATGGGCTTGAATGCCCATCCAGCCTTTTTATATCCAAAAAGCGTCAGGATATGTCTCGCGGAATCAGCAGCCTGTCGGTCAGGCCAATTACCTTGTCGGCTAAAGAGCCGGTGCTGTCGCCCAGCAGCGCAGCGTAAGCGCCGCCCACCTCACACAACCGCGCCAGCGTACCAACCAGTATGAAGAAGATTGCGGAATCCTCGCTTTCATCGGTGTTAGGTATGCTTCCGTCTGTCCGGCCTCTATCCAATATGCTCCGAAATACGAGAAACAGTTCGGCGCTTAGTGCTGCTATCTGCTGTTCGGCTGAACTGTCAGCTCCAGCGCTCCGTGCCTGGCCAAGCCTTGCCATCACGCGGAATGTGTTCGGATTGTGCTGCGCGCACTGCCATGCTGCACGGCGCACCAGCCGGAATTGCTCCAGCCCTGACTGTCCCATATGGGCGGCGGCGCGCAATTCATCCAGCAGTCGGTGCATGCCCCGCACAACCACAGCGTAGTATATCTCCTGCTTACCGTCATAATACTGGTACAAAGTCCGTTTGGTGAAACCGGCCTCAGCGGCGATATCCTCCATCGCGGTACGCTCAAAGCCATTTTCAGAGAACAGTTTTTCAGCCGCCGATACGATTGCATCGTTGCGCATGAGTTTTTCTTTTTCCCGCCATATTTCCGGCATAATACAATCTCCCTGTTGACAAAATTATAAACTGAAATATACTATTGGTGTAAACACAACACTTAGAGTAAAAATAATATACTAATAGTATATCAAGTGACGATGGGCTTGTCAACAGCCTGCAGGAAAGGACTTTTTATGAAGAACAATGTGAAGGTGGCTGGTATAATCAGCAGTGCCAGAGAAGGAAGTCACAGTGCAGCCATGGTGCGCGCAGCACTGGAAGGAGCAGCTGCAACAGGAGCGAAGACGGAACTGATATTGCTGCCGGAGCAGCGGATCGGTTTTTGCACCGGCTGTCTGAAATGCATGCGGGCAGGACGGTGCTGGCAGAACGACGACTTTGAGGCAGTGAAACGGGTCATGTGCGAAGCGGACGGTATCATATGGGGTTCACCGGTATATGCGGCTGCTCCGAATGCCATCATGAAGAATCTGATTGACAGGCTGGGCATGCTGGAGGTATGTACATCATCGCTGGGAGGCAAGTATATGGCTGGCATCGCGGCGGCAAAGTCGCCCGGCACAGCAAAAAAGGTGGCGCGTAGTTTAGCCCGGTTCGGCAGCAGCGGTACATTCGCGCGCAGTTTTGCGTCCGGTACCTTGGGGGAAGGCTTTTCGAGAGGAAGGACAATGGATGAAAGCGCGCTGAACAAAGCTCGGCGACTGGGGGCAAAGATAGTCGGGGACATTTCGCGAAGCCGCCGCTACCCGCTGCAGAATCTGCCGCAAAGGCTGATTACCGGGCTGTTCATGCGTCCGGCGTTCAGCCGCTATATACTGGAGAACCGCGAAGGCGATGCCCGGGTGTTGTACGACTGCCTGCATGATCGCGGTCTGCTGGTATGATGAAAATGCAGTATGCATAAAAAGGCTCCGCCGGTTGTTTATCGCTATGACCGGCGGAGCCCGTCTGCTGCCGGAGGGTTCTGGCAGGCAGAAAAAGGGGAATATATGGTTAAGGGTGTTGGCCTATTACTAGCGCATAAGTCAGCGCCCTGTTTTACGGCTCCGCCTCGGGCTGCGGCGTTGCTCCGGACATCGCGCCCGGCAGCGGCGGAAGGCTGGCTTCGGGTATTATCACCGCAGCGTCCATGCCGGTGCTGGCTGGCGCCGCTGTCGGCGTGGGCGTGCTGCGCACCACCGCCCTGTTGGGCCCGCATCCCGTGCACATAGCCAGCGCTATCGCCAGCACAGCGGCTGCGAGCATAATGACATTGAATCGTGCTTTGATGGGTCTGACACTTCCTTTCAGGGGTTTGGCTTTCTCAGCTCCCGCTTCGGTTCTGATGCTTGAAAACATATTAGCACAGCGGCGTTAAAAAATGTGATACATGCTGTGACATTAAAATGAACAAATTGTAAAATTGGTGCGAGTACAGACACGACGGCCTTTTGCGCACCATTCACAGTACTTGGCGGAGTGAATATGATAGGGAAGGGGCGAAGCATTTCGACGGGAAAGCGTGGGTGAACGGATGAGCGACGAGCTTGAAAACACCGGCCAGGACGGCGAAACGCAGGCAGGTTCTGACGTGCTGGCCGAGTGCAGCGTCACTCAGGACGACATCGATGATCTGATCAGTCAGTTCGCGCCCCGGCTGTGGCTGGAGGTGCTGCCCTCCAATATGGGCACAATACTTGCGGCCATTCTCGCCAATATACTGACGGAAGGGCTTAACCCCAATCAGGAGAACGTGCTGGGCAATTTCATCTCGATGCTAGGCTCGCTGATATCCTACAAGGCCGCGCGGGATGATTTGAACACGCCGCCGTCGCAGAACACACTGCCGGGACATTAGACATGGCGCACGAACTGCCGCCAAACGGAGCGGTTTTTTTGTGTCTGTGACTGCGCGGGAGTATATGGTAGAATGAAGCAGATGATTAAAGCGCAGGTGACACATATGACCGAATCCACAAGGCGCGGGTATTCACCGGACGACAGGCGAGATTTTTCAGGTGCGGCGATCCAAAAGCTCCGTCGCGCGGGGGACGAGCTGTATTTCCTGCTGAACCGCGGCTACCCGGCCAAGGGCGCGTCCGCGCTCATTGGCAATCATCACCTGCTGTCTGAGCGGCAGCGCGTAGCATTGACGCGCGTCGTATCGGCGCAGGCAGACATTGACAAGCGCAAGCAAAACAGATTGACCCGCGCACCCTGTCCGGCGCGGAGGTGCACATCGACGGCTTCAACCTGATCATCACGCTGGAGGTGGCGCTGTCCGGCTCGCCCGTATTCCGCTGCATGGACGGCACATTCCGCGACCTCGCCGGTTTGCGCGGCACCTACCGGTTGATCAGCAGAACGGACGAAGCCATTCGCACTGCCATATCGCGCCTGCAATCGCTTTTTGTCGCGCGCGCGGTGTTCTGGCTGGACGCGCCGGTGTCCAACTCCGGGCGGCTTAAAGTGCGCATCGCGGAAATCGCGGAGGAAGTGGGCTTTCCCGTGGGCATCGAGCTGGTGAACAACGTGGACGCAGTGCTGTATTCCCTCCCGATCGCCGTCACCAGCGACAGCGCTATACTGGACTGCTGCCCCTCGTGGCTGAACCTGAACGGGGTATTGATACCCGAGGTATCGAGCGTGTGGATCGTGGACGTGATGGGGGATGGGGCTTCGTAAGTTCATGATCAAAACGTTTTTTTGCTCAATTGTAAACTCTTTATAAATACCGCCCGCTGCTATATATCGGAGTTGCTTTGTATGCTATGCTGAAACTAATGGTTAGGAATACTAACAATTAACAAAGCGTGCTGATTTATTGTAAGCTCTTAAGTATTCAATTTTAAGATCGCATCATAATTTTCGCCGCATTGATTAAGAATAAAGCACACAATAATAGAGGAAGTAAACTGATGGAATTAAAAATGAAGGACCTCATCATAGGAAATCTGAAAGCGAAGCTGCCCATCATACAGGGCGGCATGGGCGTCGGTATATCGCTGTCTGGTCTGGCATCGGCTGTAGCCAATCAGGGCGGCGTGGGCGTCATCGCCACCGCGGGCATCGGCATGCAGGCGTACGGGTGCAACCGGGACTTTGAGCAGTCCAACATCAACGCGCTGATCGAGCAGATCAAAAAAGCGAGGAGCGCGTCCAAAGGTATCATCGGCGTCAACATTATGGTGGCGCTTAGCAATTTTTCGGATATGGTGAAAACAGCGATCAATGAGAAGATCGATGTTATATTTGCAGGTGCGGGCTTACCGCTCAGTCTGCCGGGGTTTTTGAAGGGCAGCAAAAAGACGAAGCTGGTGCCTATCGTGTCGTCCGGCAAAGCCGCCAGAATCATCGCGCAGAAGTGGATGAACGATTACGAGTACGTTCCCGACGCGTTTGTGGTAGAGGGGCCCAAGGCGGGCGGACATCTGGGGTTTAAGCCGGAGCAGATCGATAACCCCGATTACGCGCTAGAGAAGCTGATACCCGATGTGGTCAAAGAGGTGCGCATAATCGAAGAGCGCAGCGGCAGAACCATACCGGTGATTGCGGCGGGCGGCATCTATACCGGCGAGGATATCTACAACATCATGCAGCTGGGTGCCGACGGCGTGCAGATGGGGACGCGGTTTGTGCCCACGGTGGAATGCGACGCGTCCGAGGCGTTCAAGAACAGCTACATAAACGCGAAGCAGGAGGACATCGGTATCATCAAGAGCCCGGTGGGGTTGCCGGGGCGCGCCATCATCAACGAGTTTTTACAGAGCTCGATGGCGGGCGAGAAAAAGCCGTACAGCTGCCCGTATCACTGCATCACCACCTGCGCTTACAAAGACAGCCCGTACTGCATCGCGCTGGCTTTGCTGAACGCGAAGAAGGGCAATTTCAAGAACGGGTTTGCTTTCGCGGGGCAAAACGCCTACCGCGCGGAATCCATCGTCTCCGTCAAGGAAATGGTGGACACGCTAAAAACTGAGTTTGACGAGGCCAAGAGCGAAGAGTAAGATTGGCGCGAAAGAACGTTTAAGAGCAAAGATTCCTTTTAACGGCCACAAAAACTTTTGGCTTATCGGGGACTCCGGAAGCTGCACAGCTTGGAACTAAAAAGGCTAAATACACAAAAGCCATGGTCAGGTCACAATGAACATATCATGGCTTTTTGGGCTTCAATGGAGAGCGGTTCAGCTGTTTTCCGCCAACTGATAAATGTCAAATTGCTCGTCTTCATCACAGAGCGTGAAATGCGCTTCAATGATCTTCTTATACGCCGGGTCGTCCGGCAGCGCCGCGTGCGCCGTTACGATATATTCGTTCGGTTCGCAACGCCCGAGCAGCAGTGTGGCGATTTGCTCCTCCGTGTAGGTATACGTTGGGTTGATAACGGTGGTGATGCGCGGATACAGCAGCTGCGGCCACAGCAGCGACGTTTGGGGCGAAATGAAGACGACGCGCGTATCCGGAGGGATCTGTTCGTTAAACGTTTCCTGATAGGTTGTGTATTGGGCGTGCTCGGATATCGCGTCTGCCCGAGCCGTATACGCCAGGCCCGCGTCGAGGCCGGCCATCAGCAGAACGCCTGCCAGCATGAGGATACCGAACCGTTTACTAGCGCCCCAGCCCAGCCGGTGCAGGCAGACGCACAGCACCACGGTCAGCAGCGGCATGTAGACGAGGTTATACCGAAACTGGTTCTGGTAAACCGTGGAGGATATGGCCCACGAGACGATGGTAACCACCAGCACCCAGAAGCCTGTGTATTGCACCAAGGCCTTTTTCTCTTTGCGGCTGAGCAGCGCCAGCGCCGCCGCCGCTGCGATGAACAGCAGGTTGTGCAGCCAGTACAGCACCGAGGGCGCGCCTGTCCATCCAAACTGGGTGACCACTGCCGTCCATAGCTTCCCTGCAAAGTTGCCAACCATTGGCCAGAAGCCGATGTCGGAAAAATGCTGCAGGCTGTAGTGCAGCGCCATGTTGTCGATCTCGCCAAACGTGGAGACGACGGCGAGCCTGTCCAGTGCGGTGCGACTGACGGTGAAGTCCAGCGATGCGCCGAACAATGCTCCCAGCCCCACATAGCCCGCAGCGAACAGTGCCGCGGGTGCGGCGATATAGGCGGCCTTCGTACCGCGCGAAAGGCCGCCCCGCTTTGTCTCGCGGACGGCGGAAAACGCGAGGAGCATCAGCGCGAGAAGCAGCACGTTGGTGCGTGAGCAAACGGACAGCGCCAGCAGCGCTGCGCCAGCCAGATGAGGCACGAAGCTTTTTTTGCCAAAGAGGTATAACGCCGCGCAAAAAAACAGCATGGCGGAGGTCTCCGTGAGCAGCTGGGTGCATTGCCAGAATGCCAGCGGAAACGACAGCATGATGAGGTATGCGGCCGCGCCGAGTTTATGGCCCGCAGTGTCACGCACAGCGAGGTAGACGAACCAGGCGGACAGCACGGCGCACAGGGCGTTAAAGGCAATGGCTCCATGGAACAGGCTGCCGGTAACCCACGCGAACACCGCCCATATATAGAGCACGGGCATGTTGTGGATGAAGCCCGTGAGGCTGCCGTTCCATGCAGGGTCCAGTATGAACGCGGGGTACAGCTCGCCCGAAGTGTAATTCCCCTTCAATATTGAGTCTATATAGTTGATGTGCCAGTATTGGTCTGTGCCGCTGACGTACGGTGTGGCATAGACAAACAGCACGGCGAACACAGCCGTTCCTGCCAGCATGCCGATGCTCCAGCGGTTTTTCAGAAACGCTTTCAAATTCTGTGCAATACCCCCCTGATGATATGATTCCGCACTATATATACCATGTTTTGGTGGGTGTCAAACTTTGCTTAATGGTGGGAGGGGTTATTAGGACTATTGAATACGTAAGGTCGCGAGGCGCGGACGCCTGTGCCCCGGAGGGGTACGCGCTTCGCTGGAGGCTGAGACTCCAGACCTTGCTGTAAAAATCCATACAATAATAACTATCTTAAAAGCCATGCTAATATTAACAAGAAAAAAGATATGAAACCAATCTCAATAATAAAAAAAGAATATGATTTTTCATTTTTTGCCCTTCACTTACTAGCTATATTCCACTCCACCTTAACCCCCGTCAGCACCTGCACGGTGATGTTGTCCGTGCCGTGCAGGTCGTGGTCTGCGCCCAGCACGTCGCCCGCGGCGGTCATCTCCAGCGTGGCGGAGCCGGATTGCGCGGTGTCCATGTCGGCGGTCCATATCGCGGAGGGCTGGCCGTTCACGTTGTTATAGCCCTCGGTTCCTTCGGAGAGCCCCTCGGCGTAGAAGTCGTTGTAGTCGTAGGAGGCGTTGGCCTCGATAAATATCTTCAGCTTTTTGCCCGCGAATTCGTCAGGTATGTTCAGCGTCAGTCCCGCCTTGTCTGCGGGGGTCGCGCCAGAAGCCGCGTCCGCTTCGCGTACACCCGTCCACACGGGAAGCGTCTCGGGGCGGTTCTTCAGGCCGGTGGCGGCCTTGCCCGTGGCGAACAGCGTGGCGGTGTTGCCCGCCTCGTCCTCCACCCACACCGCGAACGACGGCGCGTATTTGAGACCGTCCGCATACGTGAACGAGATGGCCACATGCGGCTTGGAGAGGTCCGCTTCGGGCGCGTGCTTGGCGCAGGCGGACAGCAGTATGATGGTCAGCAGCAGGGCAGTAATCGCAGCGATTCTTTTCATCGGCACGCTCCTTGTCATTGACTTATATTGCGCATTATAACACGATCTGGGACGTTTCATCCATCAGGTTTATGTTAAAACTGTTAGGCCGTTGCACGGTTGTGGTGCGGCGGGGTAGAATAGATGCAAACGAATAGAGGAGAACCAATATATGGACGGAACGAGACGCAGCGACATAAAGCCGGGCATGACGGTGGCGGTGGTGCAAAAGCAGGATCAGCGCACCGGACGGCTGACGGAAGGCATTGTGGAGCGCCTGCTCACCAATTCTCTCACGCACCCGCATGGCATCAAGGTGATGCTGGAGGGCGGGATTGTGGGCCGGGTGAAGGAGATTCGCTAAAGCCGGGCAGTGCGGTGTTAAAGCAGTATGCTGCCCAGCACGCCGTCTATTTTGTCCGCCGCTCTGCGCATGGCGGTCTGCCGCTCCGCCTCCGTGACGCCGGTGCCGTCAGCCAGCAGCTCCTCAAATACGCGGATGCCGAGGAAGCGTACGATGTCGTGCACGTAGTTCAGCCCTTTGTTGAGCGCAGGGCGCAGCAGCCACGGTATGTGTGCGCCAGACGACTGGACGTACACGAAAGAGCGGGGTTTGTCGCCCAGCAGCCCACGCGGCTTGCTGCTCTCGAATGCGATGCTCTTGCCCGCCTGTATCACGCAGTCCAGATACTCCTTGACGGGCGGGGGATAAGACAGGCTCCACATTGGCGCGGCCAGCACGTATACGTCGGCGGCACAGAACTGATCGCACAGCGCGTTGATACGGTCTATCTCGCTTTGCTCCTCCGGGCTTAACCGCTTCTTCGCCTCGTCGTTCACCAGCGCGCTGCGCCCTGCCAGATACGCGTGCTTGAGCTGCGGTATGTGCGCCTGATACAGGTCCAGCTCCTCCAGCGCCATGTCCTTCGATTTTTCCATCATACGGTTTACCAGCATCCGTGCCACCGTTTTGCTGACCGACTTCTCCTCCGGCTTGGTGTTCGCGGATATATACAGCAGCTTCTTCATACATGCTTCCTCCTTATAAAACCTGGTATTAATATCCGCAAGACGTTAAAAAAATAACCGCCCGATGAGGGGCGGCGGACAATAAATGAGATTATTTGGTGGAAACCTTAGCAACTCGAAGAGTCCATTACATACTATGCGCAATGCTGGTGGATTATTATAAAGGGGTATCGCGGATAAGATAGCAGGGAGTGTATTTGAATTAAATACATAAGGACATATAATATGGGCTTAATGTACCTGACTTTACGTCATGGCGCGCAGAAACGCTGCGGCGGCAGATGGGCGCCTCCCGGCCTGCTGCGCGAATGGGCAGGCACAGGCGGGCCGAATTTTCAGGAGCGGTCGGATTGAAAAAACCGTCCGGCAAATGTATAATACTCACATCAATATAATGGGAGGTGTCTTTTTGGAGAGTGCGCTGTAAAGGAAGGACCGGCGAAACGGACGCGGATGCGTACTGTTTGTTAGGTTTACCTTTTGCAGAAGCGGCTCCTGGCTGACACCTTTTCATACCGTGTAAAAGGCATGGCTTCGGACGCTCTGTAAACAGGCGTCCGTTTTTGTAAATGCGCATCCCCAAATAAACAAAAAAGGAAGTATAAAATGAGATATGAGAAAAGCAGCATGTTCGATGCTGAGTATATGAAGGAAAACATGATGGGTCCCAACTGTGTAAAAATACTGGAAGAGATGATGGCGCAGACGGCTATAAAGCCCGGTATGCGTGTGCTGGACATCGGCTGCGGCAAAGGCCTTACGTCCATTTTCCTCGCGCGGGAGTTCGGCGTTACCGTCTTTGCCACAGACCTGTGGATTTCCGCAACGGAGAACTACGAACGCTTTGAAGCGATGGGATTGGGCGATGCCGTCATTCCCATCCACGCAGATGCGCTGGCGCTGCCCTATGCGGACGGTTTCTTTGACGCGGCAGTCAGCGTCGATGCTTACTTCTACTTTGGCGGGGAGGATGCCGGCTATATGGACCGTTGTCTGGCTCCGATGGTGAAGCCCGGCGGCCCCATCATCATCGGTATCCCCGGCATCAAGACTGATTTACCCGGCTTGCCGGATGAAATGGTTGGAAGCGTATCCGCGGAAGACTTTGCCACGTTTCGCTCAACACGCTGGTGGACTCAATATTTTGCCGCCAGCCGTCTGTTTGAGACAGAGCGCATCTGGGAGTTCAGCGGTTTCAGCGAGGCATGGAGCGACTGGCTGCAGTGCGACGACAATCCCTATGCAGTCAGTGACCGCGCCATGCTGCGTGCAGACGGCGGCAGATTTATGAATATCATTTGCGCAATAGGTCGGCGGGTATAGAACATCCGCCGCCCCATACAAAGGAAATCCCCCTCGTTCATGCGTTGCGAGGGGGATTTGTATTATACCGGATCATTTTGCTATATCCGATTTCTCTCACTTAAAGCGGCCCGAAGTCATATCAAGTGACAATGGGCGGTGGTAGAAAAAAAGAAGCGGCCGGCAGCCGCTTTGGGAGATGTATAAATAGCGGCCAATACGTGCCGCTTTTTATGTAAGCTGATGCCACCCTGGGTCCCCACTTTGGCTAAGGACACCGAACTTTGGGTGCGTGCTGTCCGCAGCATTCCGGCAGCGGCAGTATGCGTGTCCTGTCGATTGATTTTAGCTGCGGAAGGCCGTATAATCGTATTATACAGTATTAGTTGACTGGGGTCATCAATTATTTTGGAAATTTGGAGAATGTCATGACTTATGACAGCAGCAACAGGCGGCGGCTGGCCGAGGAGACGAGGCACAAAATATTCAAGAGCGCGGAAAGGCTTTTCTCTGAAAGTGAGCCGGACACGGTGAGCGTGGATTCCATTGTCCGGGCGGCGGGCGTATCCAAGGGCTCCTTTTACGTACACTTTGCCTCCAAGGATGCTTTGTTCATGGAGCTGGTCAACGGCAAGGTGTCCATGGTGGACGCAAAATATCAAAGCTATATAGATTCGCTGCCCGCGGATATGCCGGTCAAGGATGTGATTTTGTCGCTGATGGACAGGATCTCAGATATACTGACGGCAGAGATCGGCGTTGAGAGTATGACGGCTGTATATAAAGCCCAGCTTTCGGGCGATGCGGGCGTTGGCGCTGTAGCAAATTACAACCGGGATATATACGGCATGTTTCGGCGCGTGCTGGAACGCGGCATCACAAGAGGAGAGATCAGGTCGGACATCGCGGCGGATACGCTGACGCGGCATCTGTTGCTGGCCATTCGCGGGATTACCTACGAATGGTGCATCCGCCAACCGGACTTCGACTACAAAGAGCAGGCGAGGGCACACCTGAAGCTGCTGCTGGAAGGTTTTAGCGCACTTGCGTCTGTTTAGAACGGCGTTATACGAGAAGGCCCGGCAAAACGCGCCGGGCTTTTTATGTCAACCTTCCGCCAGCTTTTCCATGGCGTCGCCGGACAAGCGGTACGTCGTCCAGTCGCTCATGGGTTGCGCGCCCAGCGACAGGTAGAAGTCGATGCTGGGCTGGTTCCAGTCCAGGCACGCCCATTCCAGACGCCCGCAGCCGCGCTCCCGCGTGAGCTGTGCCAGCCGACGGAGGATCGCCTTGCCGACACCCCGGCCGCGGTATTCAGGCAGCACGAACAGGTCTTCCAGATATATGCCCGCCTTGCCCAAAAACGTGGAGAAGTTATGGAAGAACAGCGCGAACCCTACTTCCTTGCCCTCCGTCACCGCGAAGAATACCTCCGCCTTTTGCTTTTCAAATATCCACTCGCGCAGCAGCGCCTCGTCCGCCTGCACCAGATCGCTCATCTTTTCGTAGTCGGCCAGCGCCTGTATAAAGCTGAGTATCAGCCCGGCATCCTCAGGGGTTGCGTCGCGGAAGGTTACGGTGTGGTTCATGATATCTCCTCGAATTTGCGTTATTGCTGTTATTCTATCGCAACCGAGGCATGCGGGGCAAGGGGGAGATGCTGTTTTTGCTGGCTTCAAGGGCAAGGGCCATGAGGGCGCTGCCCTCACACTCCCGCTGGAGGCCAGCCTCCAGACCTCCGCGGCACGATGCTACGCATCGTGCGGGGTTATGGCCGTCGGATTGAATTGATTGCGTGCTGGCAGCGGAACGGTTGAATGTTCCCTACGATTTGCTGCATTGTGCCTGTTTTGTCCTAAGATGTATGTTTTTGGCGAGGGGTGTGATATAATAAATATCTAAGGCAACACCGCACAGAAGCCAAGAGTGTGGAAATGTGGTAAAATAGGGGCATGGATAAACAAATGACACTGTCCGCGATCAGCGACGAGCTGGCGCAGGTCAGAACTAAGAAAAAAGAATTT
>JAEZHF010000076.1 GCA_023416745.1 Bacillota bacterium | reverse complement strand
CTGAAGAAGTTTTCGGTCATCGCATTATCATAGCAATTTCCTCGCCTTGACATGGACGGCGTAATGCCGTACTTTTGTGTCAGGTAGAAATATGCATGGTAAGTGTATTGAAACCCTTGGTCACTGTGGAGTTGCAGCTCTCCAGTGACCACTTCTTTTTCTTTGGCTGCGCGAATAGTGTTCAATGCCTTGCTTCTTTATCTCTAAGACTTGTTCAATAATGTACTTCCCAAAATGTTTCCCCATAATAAAACTTCCTGCCGTTTTTATCCTACGACAGGAGGCCTTTTTTCTCAATGTCCGTTTTCTAGGGTTCAGTCCACCAATCAGGAGGGCCTTTTTGTTAAACATTAATTCGTCATGAACCCTGATCGCTGCTGTATGGATTGAGCACCGGGCGTTCCTCCTGTGCCGGGAACGCACGGCGCGAGAGTATGATGAACACGAGAGCCAGTACGGCTACTGCAGCCACGAATATCTCGATATCGTAGATGCTGGCACCGAACACCTCAGGCAGAATCACGACGGGCGCGTCGATGAGCATGTGCGCCAATACGGCTAGCCATACGAGCGACAGACGTCGCTTGCGCACCGCCATCAGCACGAGTATGGACAGTGCGATCTGGATGATAAACGCGCAGATGCGCTCAAAGCCGCCGAGATAGATATCGAAGGGCTGGACTGCAGTCATCTGAGCAATGAGCTGTTCGGCAGCCCCTGCCGGAAGCAGTGCGGATAACTGGTCTGTCTGGCCGCTATTGATCATCTGAGCAATGACGAGGTTATTGATGTTGGCCAGGCCCACCAGCGTCATGGCTTCAATGCCGCCGTGTCCCACGCCGAACGCGAAGCCATCGATCCAGCGGCTGCGTCCTTTAAGCAGCGCCCGGTAGCCAATATATCGCCCGAATTCCTCGAACAATCCGGCGGTGAGCCCAAGGAAAATGCCGTACAGCCACGGATGCTGGACCATGTCCATCCACCAGTCCATCGGCGCCAGCACATACTGTATCAAAGGGATGCGGATGATCAGCTGGAACACGACGAACACCGCCGCGCCCACCAGCACCGGGATGAACGCGCGTTTTCTGGCGATCAGCAGATAGAGTATGCAGCCAAGCGGCAGGCCGAAGCAGATGACAGTATTGACGATGAATGCAGTGATGACAGCAGAATCCACCATGATAGTATCCTCCTACTTATATATTATAACAATAATTGTATGGTAATGCAGTGGCGGCAAACCGTCAACGGGCAAATAAAAACCGGCGCGGATCAGGCAAGCCGCGCCGGTTAAGTCGCTAAAGGCTATTTGCCCATCATGTACTCGTACATGGCCTTGGCAGCTGTTTTGCCCGCCCCCATCGCGAGAATGACGGTGGCTGCGCCAGAGACGGCGTCGCCGCCTGCGTACACGCCCGGAATGGAGGTGGCGCAAGTTTCCTCGTCCACGATGATGCCGCCCCATTTTTGGGTCGCGAGGCCGGGGGTGGAGGTGCGCATCAGCGGGTTGGGGCTCTGGCCGATGGCGACCACGACGGCGTCCAGATCAATGTCGTATTCACTGCCTTCAACGGGCACTGGCCGGCGTCGTCCCGAGCTGTCCGGCTCGCCCAGCTCCATCTTGATCAGACGCATGCCGCGCACATAGCCGTCGTCCGTGCCCAGTATCTCGGTGGGGTTGACGAGCAGATGGAATATGATGCCCTCTTCCTTGGCGTGATGGACTTCCTCCACGCGCGCGGGCATTTCCTTCTCGCTGCGGCGGTAGACGATGTATACTTCCTCCGCACCCAGCCGCTTCGCGCAGCGCGCCGCGTCCAACGCGACGTTGCCGCCGCCGACCACAGCCACGCGCTTGTGGCGCACGACGGGGGTGTCGGATTCGGGAAATTTGTACCCCTTCATCAGGTTGATGCGGGTGAGGAACTCGTTGGCGGAATAAACACCATTGAGGTTCTCGCCGAGAATGTTCATGAAGCTGGGCAGGCCCGCGCCTGTGCCGATGAATATCGCGTCGTAGCCCATCTCCTTGAGATCATCGACGGTCAGCACGCGGCCCATCACCATGTTGGTTTCAATTTTGACGCCCATGCACACGAGCGCGTCGATCTCTTTTCTGACCAGATCCTTGGGCAGACGGAATTCGGGTATGCCGTAGACCAGTACGCCGCCCGACGTGTGGAACGCCTCAAACACCGTGACGTCCACGCCCATCAGCGCGAGATCCGCTGCGCAGGTGAGGCCTGCGGGACCGGAGCCGATGACGGCGGCTTTCTTGCCGTTGGGGATGCCGCAGGCGGGTGAAGGCACGCCCTGATTTATGGCATAGTCTGCTGCGAAACGTTCCAGGCGGCCGATGCCCACCGGCTCGCCCTTGATGCCGCGCACGCACAGCTCTTCGCACTGCGACTCCTGCGGGCACACGCGTCCGCAAATGGCGGGCAGGCCGTTGGTTTCGCGAATTTTGTTGTATGCGTCGATGTAATTGCCCTCGGCAATCAGACCGATGAACTGCGGTATCTGCACGTTGACGGGGCAGCCCGCTACGCAGGGTTGGTTCTTGCACTGCAGACAGCGCATCGCTTCATTCTGCGCCATTTCCTCGGTGTACCCAAGGGAGACCTCGCTGAAATTGGCGGCGCGTACCTTAGGATCCTGCTCGGGGATCGGTGTCTTCTTCGGTTCCATATTACGTTTTGCCATTTACTCCACCCCCTTGAACAGGTTGCAGGACTCGCCTTCCTGCTTCTTATACATGCCCTGACGGCGCATCGCTTCGTCGAAATCCACCTCATGGCCATCGAAGTCGGGCCCGTCCACGCAGGCGAACTTGGTCTTGCCGCCCACGGTCACGCGGCAGCCGCCGCACATGCCGGTTCCGTCGATCATCACCGGGTTCATGCTGACGATGGTTTTAATACCGTATTCTTTAGTAAGCTTGGATACGAATTTCATCATGATCAGCGGCCCGATGGCGACGACGACATCGAACTTCTCGCCCGCTTCTATCTCGGCTTTGAGCGCGTCCGTCACAAAACCCTTGCGTCCGTTGCTGCCGTCATCCGTCATCACCAACAGCTTGTCGGACACGGCACCCACTTCCTTCTCGAGTATGATCAGATCCTGAGTGCGGAAGCCGATGATGCTGGTGACATTCGCGCCCATAGCATGCAGCTTCTTGGCCTGAGGGTACGCGATGGCCGTGCCCAATCCGCCGCCGATGACCGCGGCTTTTTTAACGCTGCTGTCAAAATGCGATGGTTCTCCCAGCGGCCCGACAAAATCCTGCAGGCTGTCGCCTTCGTTCAACGTCCCTAGTTGCAGCGTGGTTTTGCCGACTTCCTGGAAGATGATCGTTATGGTGCCGGCCACGGCGTCATAGTCCGCAATGGTGAGCGGGATGCGTTCGCCCTGTTCATTGACGCGCAGTATGATAAACTGCCCGGGCTGCGCTTTTTTGGCAACCAGCGGCGCGTCAATGACCATGAGCTTAACCTGTTCGCTCAGCGTCTCTTTCTTAAGTATTCGGTACACGTTCAAACTCCTCGCTGTATTGATAAAGTTGATGAATTAATCTATTATAGCATTCACAAGCGCATATGCAAAGACTACATAGTTAAGGAAAGGGCGTGCTTTTTGGACATGGCATAAAAATATAGCCGTTGTCATTGTAAAAACGGCGATGTAGAATGGTAGAAAAGAGTATATAAGGAGTACCCCGTGAAAAGGATCATGAATATCAAACATATTTCCGAGGCTGCTGTCCAAAAAGCCCGGGAGCGGGTTGACGGACTGGTCAAGCCCATCGGCAGTCTGGGACAGCTGGAGGACTACGCGGTACGTCTGGCGGGCATATTCGGTAAGCCGGCGCTGCCGCCGCTGAAAAAGGCCATCGCGGTGTTCGCGGCAGACAACGGCGTGTGGGACGAGGGCATCTCGCCGGTGCCGCAGAGCGTGACGGCGATGCAGGCTGTGAACATGACCAAGGGCATCACGGGTGTGGGTGTGCTGGCAGCCTCTGCCGGAGCGGATGTGTTTGTGTATGATCTGGGCATTCGGAGTTTTGCGGGGCACAAGGGTGTCGAGGACAAGCGCGTGGGCGACGGTACCCACAGCATTGCCAAGGGGCCGGCGATGGACATCGGGCAGGCCATCAAAGCGATCACCCATGGCATCGACGCGGCGGAAGCGCTTTGGGAAAAGGGCTACCGCCTGCTGGGCTGCGGCGAGATGGGCATCTGCAACACGACAACGTCATCAGCGGTGCTGTGCGCGCTGACCGGGGCGGAGCCGGAGGAAGCGGTGGGCCGCGGGGCGGGCATCACGGACGAGCAGCTGGCGAAAAAGCGCGAGGTGGTTCGCTTGGCGCTGGAGATCAACAAGACGGATCCGGACAATACGCTGGATGTGCTGGCAGCCCTGGGCGGGTTCGACATCGCCGCGATGGCGGGGTTCTTCCTCGGCGCGGCGTACAAGCAGCAGCCCGTCGTGATCGACGGCTTCATATCGGCGGTAGCGGCGCTGGCAGCCGGCCGACTGAACCCGGCGGCGACGGAGTACATGTTTGCGTCGCACCACAGCGCGGAGCCGGGCTTTGATATCGCTATGGAGGCGCTGGGGCTGTCTGCGCCGCTGCATCTTGATATGCGGCTGGGCGAGGGCAGCGGCTGCCCGCTGATGTTCGGCGTGCTGGACGGCGCGGCGGCGGTGCTGACGAAGATGGCGACGTTTGCTGAGGCGCGCATCGACCCGTCCAAGCTGGTGGATATACGCAAATAGAGAAGGAGAGATCTATGTTCAGACATGTGGTGTGTTTTCGGTTGAGGGCGGAGGAAAAGGACAAGGCGGCAGAGGCCAAACAGCGGCTCATGTCGCTCACAGCCATATCAGAAGTCAGGAATATCGAGGTGGGGCTGGACAGCCTGAAAAGTCTGCGTTCGTATGATATCATACTAATCGTGGATTTTGATAATATGGACGATTATAAGGTGTATGACGCACACGAGCTGCATCAGCCGGTGCGCCAGTTCATGCACAGCATCGTGGAGACTTCCGTTGCCGTGGATTACGAGCGCGCCTGAAGCGCCTTTATAATGCTATGTTATAAAAAGCTTAAAGGAGGCTGCATATGGGACGTGTTATTCTGATGATGAATGTGACACTGGACGGCTGCTGTGACCACACGCAGGGGATTGCTGATGAGGAGCTCCACCAGTATGCGGTGGATCTGATAGACCAGTCGGATGGTCTGCTTTTTGGGCGTGTTATCTACCAGCTGATGGAGAGTACTTGGCCAGCCATAGCCAGCAGCGGCGTCGGCTCTCAATTCGAGGTCGACTTTGCCCACAAGATCAGTCAAAAACCCAAGTACGTTGTCTCGCGAACGCTGGACCAAGTGTTGTGGCAGAACTCTTTCTTGTTGAAGGGGCCTGTTTCCGAGGAGGTGCCACAGCTTACGGCGCAAGGGAAGAACCTGCTCGTTAACGGCGGTCCCGGCCTCGGCTCCACTCTGGCACAATTAGGGTTGGTGGATGAGTATCACCTTCTGATACAGCCAATCGTAGCCGGATGCGGCCCCAGATTATTGGGAGGAGTTCGCCATCGGCTGAATCTTAAGCTGGTCGAGACCAAACCCTTCGGTTCCGGCGTCGTGGTGCTCCGATACGTGCCTGTTCGTTAACGGCATGCCTGATCGTCGCGGCTTACACGCAGGACGAACATGCCGGACACGGACAAACATCTCCTGCACTGAGCCGCCTATTGAGACAGGCTTCCTGCGGTGGAGCATGAGGTATCAGCTGCTGGAACGATGGGCGAAACATTAAACGCCCCGACTTTTCCAGGGCGGTCTCCTTCGGAAAAACAACACTTTGGCTTAAGAGAACCTATAAAACAATCTCAATAGGAGTCTCCAGATATTATTTTATAAATTGTGAAAAAAAATAAAGGATTTTTCAACAACACGTCGAATAAATCAAATGTCAGATACAATTGATACAAGTGGCAATACAAGTTGTGCCAGAGGGCATGGCAATTGCGACTTGCGTTTGTGTCTTGGGGTATTGAAAGGATAATGGAGTATGGACAAAGGCTCAATACAACGTGCGGTGACACTGGCGGTCTGCATGCAGGCGGCGGCGCGGGGGGAATACTACGTCCCGGCAGCGGCTTCGGCGCGCCATATTCATGTCAGTGAAAAAGATGTGGCCACGCTGTTTGGCGAAGGCTATGCCCTAAAGCCCATGAGGCCGCTTTCGCAGCCGGGGCAGTTCGCCGCCGAAGAGAAGGTGGACATCGTCGGGCCGCGCGGCAGCATCACCGGCGTGCGTGTGCTGGGGCCGGCGCGCAAGGAAACGCAGATTGAGCTTTCGGTGACGGATGCCATCAAGCTGGGGTTCAAGCAGGTGGTGCGCATGTCAGGCGCGGCGCTGGCAGAGACGCCCGGCGCGAAGCTGGTGGGGCCCAAGGGCAGCGTGGAGCTGCCGCAGGGTGTTATCATCGCAGCACGGCATCTGCATATATCCAAGGAAGAAGCGGCAGCCTACGGTCTCACGGATGGGCAGATCATTTCCGTTAAAAAGAGCGGAGTCAGGGAAACGACATTCGGCAACGTAGTGGTGCGCAGCGGCGACGGGCACAGTCTGGAGGTGCATCTGGACACCGACGAAGCCAACGCGGCAATGCTCAGCAACGGAGACTTGCTGGAGATCATCAGATAAAGCCCAAGTATACATAAAAGGTAAATAGTTTGGACGAGAATCAGCTCAAGGAGCTTATCAAAAGAATAGTGCTGGAGGTTATCCGGCGGCTCACCGGCTTCGGCGATTGCCGGGCGATTGCGCTCGTTCCGGGTTACAGCGCATATGCGGCGGAGGCAGCTGAATACCTCTCAGCGCGCAAAGCCTGCGCGGCGCTGTTCGGAGACGCCGAGCCTTTGGCTGACATCGACTCGAAACGCGTGGACACAGCGGATGACAAGAAGGCTTTGCTGCGCACGCTGCGCGATGCGGAGGAAGTGGTGCTGGTCGCACCGTCGCTGTCGCTGCTGACTGCGGTCGCCCAGGGCGACGATGCACATTTCGCTGCGGTGATGTTTGAGAAGGCGCTGCTGGACGGCAAGAAGGCCACGGTGCTGCTGGACTTCCAGCCGCCCAAGTTCAAGCGGGGCACGCTGTACGAAAAGGTGATTGCCGCAGTAGACGCGGTGCGCGATATGGGCGCGGAAGTGGTGTACCTGGGCGCTAAGCCGGACGAAGGGTACGCGCTGATTACGGAGTTTGAAGTCAACGAAGCGGCCAAGCGCGGTGTTGCGCGGCTGCAGTGCGCCCCCGGCGCGATTGTGACCCCGCTTGCGCGGGACGCCGCCGCCGATAAGGGCATCGCTATCGATATATAACGGAAAATGGGGTCCCCGAAAAGACGAAGGCTTTTTGGGGTAAAAAGGAGAAACGATATGAATCTGGCCAGAGTGAGAGGCAACGTGGTGAGCACCACCAAATCCGAAAGGCTTTCAGGCTTGAAGCTGCTGCTTGTGGTGCCCATCGATATTGCCACATTTGCGGAAAAGGGGCAGCCGCTCGTCGCCATTGATACAGTGGGAGCGGGTGAGGGCGAGGTCGTGATGGTCGTTGGCGGAAGCTCATCGCGCCAGACATCACTGACAGACGGCAAGCCTGTAGATTTGTCCATCAT